>CAZAKW010000051.1:0-12328 GCA_964485835.1 uncultured Bacteriovoracaceae bacterium | reverse complement strand
CGTCGACCGCGGAATGACGTGGCCGCAGTCCTCGAAGTCGGTCCGGCTTAGGGCCTGATCGATGATTTCCCGGCAAACCTTAGGGTCCTTGCCCATTTCTCGGACCCGCTCGGGCTGGGTCGGCAAGACCGATTCGCCCGCCGGGAGACGCGCTCCATGCGTGTGGGAGAGCCAGTGGGGGCCTCGGATGTGATCTTCGTTCGACGGGGTATGTCCAGCCGTGGATTCATGATCCTTCGGGTTGTCGAAGAAAAGCCGCCGCCCTAAACGCTCGCATTCCTCGGAGTCTTCTAGACGGACGCGATCCCTGACGAAGCCCATTACGACGCCGGATCTGCGGAGGAGTGGATCACTCGGACGTGCATACCTCTTCATGAACGGAATGATGTTCTCGCCGTGAATGGGCGCAACGGCCAGGGAAGTCGAATGGATCTGGTCGTAATCGAGTAACCCTAAAAATCCGTAGGTTCGGGAAGGAGATCCACGTCCTCTCGGGGGTCCGATGATTCGCGAGAGCAGACTTTCGACGGTGAAGCCGGTCGGACATGATTCGTCATGCATGACCTCTTTCTGATGCATCTCGAGGGGGTGTCTCGTGATTCCCAAACTATAGACGGTTCGATAGTCGTTAGCCCGTCCTTCCTTGAACTTGCGCTGGAGAGGGTCTCGGTGCTGGCCTTCGTCCGTAGAACGAATGAAAAATCGCCGATCGAAATAGACCGCATCGCCGATGTTAGAAGGGTCATCCTGAAAACAAGAGACCCCCAGGCCAAAGCTGAGAAGCCCGGAGACGCCCGCATTCCGTCGCGACAATGTAGCGGGTGCGAGCCTGCCCTCAAAAACGTCTTCGATGTTGCCGTACAGGTGCAAGGTGTTCATCCGCGATCTCCTGAAGCGGGAGTAATCCATTTATGAATTGAAAAAAATTCAATATTAGTTATAAACAATTAACTAATGGATATAGATCGGGTCAGGTACTTCTGCGTTTTTTCCGATACCGGCTCTTTGGTAAAGGCTTCGGAGATCTTGCATATTTCGCAGCCCGCGCTTTCGAAGGCGCTTCGATTGCTGGAACGCGAGACGGGTCTGTCGCTGATCGAGGCGGATGGGCGGGGGTTGCGTCTCACCGAGGTCGGACGATCCTTCAAGCAAGCGGTCACGCCACTTTTGTCTCAGTGGAAGATGGTGCCGACGTCGCTGAAATCGAAAACCTCGGTCGATGCGGTCACGAGAATCGGATCATTCGAGGTCTTCACGACCTACTTCCTCGGCTATCTCCTGGAGAGCCATCCGCTCAAAAACGTGGAAGTCCATGAGCTCTTGCCCGGAAAGATGGAAGACGCCTTGATCGAGAGGAAGATCGATCTCGGTATCACCTATATTCCGATCCCCCGAGCAGGCGTAAGCTTCACGGAAGTGGCGCGCGTGAAAATGGGAGTGTTCGGTACCCAGGGCTTTCGCACAGGCGAAGTGAAAGATTTACCTTTCGTTATCCCGATACAGCCGTTGCAGGGAATGCCCTCCAAGGTCGTTGGACTCGATGGCTGGCCCGACCATAAACATGCCCGTCGAATCGAGTACAAGGTGACGATGATGGAATCGGCACTGGAACTTTGCCGGAGGGGAATGGCCGTCGCGTATCTTCCGGATTTCGTCGTGCAGCTCCATAACACGTCGGTAAAGCCGAAATTACAGCTGGTCGAACTCGATTGTCCGTTGGGTGGGAAGGAGCGAATCCAAAGCGTTTTCCTGGTCCGACGGGTAAACGAGGGTGAAGACTCGACCTGTCGGGCCGTCGCGAAGGCGCTCCGCTCGTTAAGGTAGCGTGATCGAATCCGCTACTGAACCACTAGAACTGTATAAAACGGACATCGCAATTTGCACTTTAGCTGTCTTCTTCGGCTTCCTCAGTCCCTTCCTCGGCACGCGACCCGTTCAAGCAAAGAAAATAAAAAGCTCCGGCCGGGTCACAACCTAGCCGGAGCCTGCTTTGTTCTCACTAAGGTCAACCGCTTGGGGAGCGGGACCTCTTCTAGGGGTTTAGAGCTTTGGTGATGGAATCTGCATAGAAAGTGCAGCTTGAACTACGCGACTTATCGCTATTGCCAAGCGTCGGAAAGAGACGGGCGGACGAGCCATCCGCGCCTTTAAAGTAGAGGGCAAATTTGAACTTTCCTGGAGCAAACTCTTCCCGGACACAGCTAACGATATCCCCATTTGCGGAAGTGATACTGCTCAATGCTTTGGTAATAGAATCTGCATAGAAAGTACAACCTGAGCTACGGTCGGAATCATTATGGCCGAGCGTCGGAAAGAGACGGGCGGACGAGCCGTCGGTACTCTTCAGATAGACAGCAAATTTGTACACTCCTGGGGCCCAAGCCTCGCGGACACAACTCGCCGTATCGGCCATCGAATAGTTCGCATGTCCTAAAATTCCAAATATCAGCAAAAATAACTTCTTCATTTAAAACTTCTCCTTCGGGTTCGTTTGCCAAAGCTCTTCGAGCAAGGCTCGGAGCCGCGATCAGGTTGAAAGGGGGGGGGGGGGGGGGTAGACTTCGCTGGAGTTTATAACGCAATGCGTTATAAAATGGAAGCATTTTTTTACTAGGCCTCAAAGGATGCCAGTCCTCCGACGATGGGGCTCAGGTCAGGGGCGGTTCGAGTTCGTTTATGAGGTCGAATGGTGGGGGCCGAGCGATGCTGTTCGAACCAAGGGTTGTGAGTCGTAGGTACCGCAATACATGGGGAAAACGTAAAATCGATTTGGCGGAACTCTACGATTTACGCGTGAATCAGGGCCTCTCGCTTCGAGAAATCGAGTGGATGCTCGGAATCCCCAGGGCGACTCTTATCGACAACTTCAGAAGGGCAGAGTCGTTATATGCAGCTTCCTATTGATGGACTGATCAAAATCGCCATGGGGATCGTTCTGGGCCTTGTGGTCACGCATCCATTCACGTGGCGGGTGGAACTCGCCAAGCTTCCGTACTGGATGCTTCACGAGGGCCTGCGAACGGACAACTGGGGCAATCCGTTGATCTGGCAGCGACCTTATACCCGCCGGAGGTAAACCGTCCGCGTTTTATCGTGGAGGTCATCCGCGCGCCAATGGGCGCGGCGGCGTAGCCGTGAGTTCTTTGAAAACCGAAAATGCGAAGGCCCTGGCAGGGGAGTTCCCGGCCAGGGCCCTTAATGCTTATCTTTTAGGCATCCATTCAGCGAACGGGATTCAATCTAGTTATTCACACGACGGTGCCACGTACTGAACAGTGAGTAGCTGATTGGAAATATGGACTGTTCTCAGGAATGAGCAATATGCTTTCAGGGAGTCTGGGCCTAAACGCTGGAAATAGGCCGATAGACTTTGGAATGCATTTAAATATCCGTTCAGCATAAATGTAACCCGAGGGGATCCAACTGGCTCCGCCAACCCTAGTTCTTCAATCGCCGCCGTTTGTTTTGAATAGGCGCGCCATTCAAGTACGACTAGTACGAGGTGTGGATTAACGCGGCTGACTCCAGAAAGTTCTCGAAGCTTTGATTCGATCTGGCTTTCTATGGCCGTGTGGTAATCGTCAGCGTGCTGAATCTCATGGATGAGAGCGGAGAAGTCCGTGCCGTATGAAAGTACGATGGCAGGGAGATCTTTATCCCGATTCAGTTTTTCAGCAATGGTCGCCGAGGTCGGTAAGGACTGGTGAAAAGTGTAAGCCGTCGCTTCAATCCCTTTTGTGAAAACCACCGGAAATCTCAAACTTCTGAGCTTCTCAACGGAGCGCTCCCCTCGAAGCAATTCAATCTCAGAGTGAGGATCGACCGAAAATGCCGAATAGGCTCGGACATCGATCATTTTTCCGGTTTCTGGGTTTTCAATTTGGAAGTTGAAAAAGTCCGACGCGAAAGATGAGACAGACGTCAAAGCAATCAGCCCAATAAAAACTGCTTTCATAGTATTCTCGACTTTTGGTAGGCATGCAGGCACGAGAAACCTACGAACAGGGCGAAGATTAAATCCACTTTTCGCATTTTTATTCTCGTTTAAATCTCCGCGGATCGTCTCTCGCGTCGCGATTAACAGTCACTCGAGTAATCGAGTCTCATCGTTGCTTAAGGATTCCAGTTGCAGTTCCGTAGCGGGAGGACTTTTCCAAACGCTAGCGCTTCGGGCGTGTCGAGGGCAGGCCTATTACTGTAAAAATAGCCCTCGGAGCCCTGTATTTCTAATCCGTTATAATTAATGCCGCCGCTTCCCCATCCGGCGTCCCACGAAACCATCGTTTTCAGTACCTTTCGAGTCCGATCGATGTAGAAAACGTTAAATATCCTCATCTCGGACGAGTCGGAGATTTCGGAAAGACTGAGGGACTCGATGGTTGGGGTGGTGAGAAAAGTTCTTAGAGTTTCGACATTATTTTTCTGCTTAAAGCTAGGTCCCGCACCGCCAAAGACCGATCCCACAATTTCCGGATCATATAGATCGAGATTGAATACAAGATCATATGAAATGTTGAGGTAACCGGTGCCAAAGTCATTTTCAATCCGGGGGCCCTCGCATTTAACGACCGTGCTGAGTGTGGCGTGGGCGTGGGCGCTCCCTAGCAGGCCCATTACGAGACACAATATTTGGAAACTTCTCATTTGCCGTCCTCTTGGTTTGATCCTGAAATTTTTTCCATATTCCGCTTTTAGTTCCAGTGTTTAGTAATTACAGCGCATGCTTTCCGACTTAAGTTTGTACGCAGACGGGCACTGGTAGGTTTGCTCATACGAAATTGCAGTAGATTCGAAAGTGATCAGCCGATTCCAGATACATCCGTCGGGGGTTTCAAAGCTCATCTCGTAAGATTGCTCGCCATCGACGGTTTCCAGCTGTTCTCCAAACGCGTCCCAGCCTTCGATATCGAAGCCCATGGTTTTCCCGCCAACGGTGATCTCGAAAACTTCCGCCGTGGTGTATGTTTCCTTGACCGAATTCAGCGCGACGAAGCATTCTTCGCCGTCACTCACCTTTACGCCGTTCTGGGTATGATCGCCCTGGCCCGTCTTCGGGAGAGCGAACCTCTTTATGGCGTCTTCGATTTCGGATTCGATTCCCGCCATTGCGGAAGTCGCGGACAATAAAATCATTCCCAAGATTAATTTTTTCATCGGAGATTTTCCTAAGTTTCTACTGAAGGTTTCCCTCTCGCTTCGCGATCAGGAATGGTTCGACCCAACGTCTTCTAAACGCAAAACGATTTCATCAATCCTCAAGCCGATTACAAGTAACGCCGTACCCATCCAATTCCAGTGACATCTGTTTCGGCTGTACGTTTACGGCTGAAGAAATTTCATGAAACTGCCCTGACGATAGCCCAGACGAATCAAGCGCCCTGACCACACTCAAAACGCCTTCATCTTTACTCTGAATGACATGAGCTTCAAGACTCTGTCCGAGTTGAAGTGACAGCAGAATGGTTTTTTGAGTTGAATTCGACATCGAAAAAACTTCGATCATGCTGATTACCGCGGCTCGATTGACGTTAGAATCAATAAACGTAAATGCCACTACGCTATCGAAAGCGGATAACCGAAACTTTTTGAATTCTTGACCGCTGTCGTGTTTCTTCAAAACACATTCGTAGGGTGTTCCGGAGTTTGCGTATACCGAGGCGCTCGTAAAAATTGCTAAAACGGTCAGAAAATTTTTCATTTTGATATTTCTGTTGCTGATATTTTCCCGAAAGTCGTTCGACTTACTGCCCCAACTTCTCAAGAAGTTTGATCGCAAAGTCTTCGAGCCTAAGCTCGACCGCGATTCCTTAGTTTACCCGCGCACCCGAAACCGCGATCAGGCTGGCAGAGTCTGTAAACTTCGAACGGATTTATAGCTCAGCGCGTTATAAATGGGAAGCGCTTTTTTGCTAGGCTTTAACGCCCGTATATCCGCGTATAGACGGGAGAGTTAGAGATTTTGAACTCTTTTTATGTACTAGGCCCCTTGATTACTCATTATGACGAATGCTACTAAGCCGCTGCGCGAAGCTCCGCCTACGCCGGGCAGAGTTTTGGGCTACTTGATCAAACTCTTTGCGACTTCCACTTGATGATGTTTCCGGCGGAATTGAAACAAAACGGGGCAAGCACCTCAGGGAGAAGTCCGCCTAAAGCCACTCTTATCTAATAGAGGGCCAAGCCGATTTTACTGCGCAATTTATTGATCTACCTCTCGTGGCCGAAAAATCGATTTCTGGTCCAGGCGGACGTGTATCTGACCTTCCCCCTTGTTCCAAGCTGAGGATTTGCTCCCGAGTGAAGGGAGTAACCTTTGAAACATCTTATGATACGGGGCGCGATTTCGATCGCCCTCATGACTTCCGTTCTACTAATCGCATCGAGTTGTATCCGGGAAGCGGGAATGGCAGGTCCACGCAATCCGGCGTGGGTCTTTATCCAGGACCTGCTGACGGCCGAACTCTACATCGCCAAAATACTTGGTTTGATTATCCTTCTTGCGGTTCTAGGAGCAGGCATTGTGATCGCCTTCGATTATTTCTTCGTTGAGCCTAAGACCAGGCGGCAACGACTTCAGGCGGAAAAACAAAAGGCGGCGATAGACGCGATTCGGAGCCTCGAAATACAAATGCGCTGGAAGAAAAAAGAGGAAGAGGAAGAAGCATGGCGGATTCGGAGACAAATCGAAGCGGCCGAGGCGTGGAAGAAGCGCGAAGCTGAAAAGGAAGCGCGTCTAAGAGCCAGATCTCCCGAGCAAGTCAAAGCGGATGCAATCCACGAGATTACGAAAGGATGGTGAGGCGTATGCGAATCGAAAACCGGGATCTTTCTCTTTTAGCCGCGATCACACGTTATGGAATCCTCTCGACCGAGCAAATCCAGGCTAAGTTTTTTTCGGGAGTAGCCAAGACGACAATGCTTCGTAGGCTCCGGATTCTGGAAGATGAGGAACTCATACGAAGAATCCAAGGACTTCCCGGCGGAGAAAACGCCTGGATCATGACAAAGCACGGATACGGGGCGACGGAGAATCACGACAACCCGCCCAAATTCAATAACCAGAACACGATTCGCCACGAGGTTGCACTTTCAGGTCTCCGAATGCGCCTTGAAAGGCTCGGTCTTGGCGAAACTTTCGTGCCCGAGTGGGAACTGAAGCGGAGGCTCGCGGAGAACGACATCAAGGCTGCCGCCGAAAAACAGGTGCCCGACGGGATACTGATCACAGAAAGCGAGGGCCGACCGGCTTCGGTCGCGTTGGAGCTTGAACTCACGGCTAAAGGGCACGCGCGCTACAAAAAAGTGGTCGGAGAGTACGAGCGAAAGAGCAAAATCAATTTCGTTTGGTATCTCATCAAAGACGACCGAATTGCCCGAATGCTCATGCCGCTTTGGAAGAAACGCGACTGCTCAGAGAACGGACCAGAGTTACTCATGACCAATCACTCCGATCTCGAACGGGACGGAAGCCGCACGCTGCTTCGTAGATCCGATCATCCTGATTGCCGAATCGAAGAACTCTTTACGCTGAAACTTCCGGACCACAAAGCCTCTCACCCCGTGAGCACCTACGTTGTCCATTCGGGTGAGCAGGCAGAATGGAAAATTCCGGCATAAATCCGGGCGCCTGCCCCCGCTCGCATGAGGGGCACATCGCTCTTAACGGCTCCCGACCCCTCCCCCCCAACTATGTTGTGTGAAAGGGGTCGGGAGCCTAAGCGATGAAAGAAAAAGCGAGCGGGGGCAGGCGAAGAGAGATCGAAACTGAATCTATGAGGGAAAAATACAGGGAAATAAGAAAACAAAAAAAGAAGCCGGGAAGGAGTAGTGCCGGATGCGTTCCAAGAAAGCGAAATGGGAACCTATCAAAATCCGCGCGAAAACCTATGCGATTAAACCTGAGAAATATGAAGCCCAAGTCCGTGAACTTAGCCGATTACTTTACGACTTTTACTCAAAGCGAAAACCTAATGCCGAAATCAAATTTGAAGACCTTGAAACCGGGCTTAGTCGCCCAAGAAGGAGGGCCGCGTAATGGCCAGAAATGAAAACGGATACCGGATCGCACTCTACATTCGCGCGAGTACCGAGGAACAATGTACGACTGAAGGCACTTTGAAAAACCAGGAAGAGCGACTTCGAAACGAAGTCCGTTACCGGAACCAGACCGCACCTTATGGAGAGATCGCCGAGGTCTTTATTGACGCCGGAAAATCTGCGAAGGACATGAGACGGCCGGAACTCCAGCGGCTACTCCAGGCTGTGAAACGAAAGGAGGTTAATCTTGTGATGGTCACCGAACTCTCGAGGCTATCCCGGTCCGTAAAAGACTTCGTCGCCATGAACGATTTTTTTAGGGAGCAGGGTTGTAAGTTCGCGTCCCTTCGAGACCAGTACGACACCTCTACGGCCGGGGGCGAAATGGTAATGCTTGTGATGGCGAACCTCGCCCAATATGAAAGGCGGCAGGTCGGAGAGAGAGTGACCGCAAACTTCAAAGCGCGAGCCGAACGCGGACTCTATAACGGCGGCCAGGTTCCGATGGGCTATAAGCTCATTCCTGAGAAACGGGGATACCTGGCCATCGACGAGGAAGCGGCGCCAGCAATCCGCACCCTATTCGATGCCTTTCTTAGGGAAGGGACCACGTCACGAGCGGCGAGATGGATGAATCAGAACGGGCACCAAATGAAACGCGATATCTACGGCGGCGGACAGGTAAAACCCCGGCGCGGACATTTCACGTTTCAGAACGTGTACACGATGCTGACGAATCCGGTTTACATTGGGGTGAAACGCTACCAAGAGGGGGCCGACAAAAAGGAAGTCAAAGCCTGTTGGGACGCCATCATCGATCCGGTCACGTTCGAGCGCGCCCAAAACCTGATGAAAGCGAACGTAAGGCGAAAACGCCCCGACTTTCCGAATCGCTTTCCATTTCTCCTGTCCGGCTTGGTCTACTGCGCCGAGTGCGGCGTCACGATGGTTGGAAAGACCGCGAACGGAAACGGCGGCAAGGTTGGCTACTACGATCACGGCAGCGTCCATCGGCGGTTCCAATGCACGGACGAGAAGCCGAAGAAATGCGTCCACGTTCGCGTGCAGGCGGTAAAACTAGAGGAGGCCGTCTGGCGAGAGGTGGAAATGCATATGCGCAGCGATACGCTCGTTCGGGCATTCGTCACTGATGCGAAGACGGAGTACGAGACGGACGAAGCTCGAAACGAAGGTGCGATCCTGAAGCAAAAAATCACGCACCTAAAACGTCGCTTGGAAGGGCTGGCCGGGAGATTGGCCGACCTTCCGCCGGATCTATCCCCGGAGCCGGTGTTCGAGCTGATGCGAAAGACCGAGCTTGAAATCAAAACGAACGAAAGCCGCGCAATGGACGTGGGTCCAACGGCAGGCGCGAACTCGATGCCGGTCGAACTTTCCGACTATGAGCGGTTGCTAGGCTCTCTCCGTCAGCTCAATACCGCTGACGCGGCGGTTAGATCCAAAATCATCGAACTCCTGGTACATAAAATCGAGGTAACGGCAGTGGGATTCGACATCCATTATTACGCAGGGGAATCGGAAATCGAAAGGGGGCTGGCTTCGGCCGGCCCCCGGCCCTCCGGGCACAAAAAAACCACCGAACTTTTTCAGGTCGGTGGTTCGAAAGTCTTGCAAAATGGTGGGCGCTGTAAAGGTACAAGCGAACCATGCCCGCCGGTCGCGGTTCTCCGCTACGGCGAGCGATGGATGAAGAAGAAGGTCGATCTCGCGGAGCTGGTTACCCTGCGGAGGTCGGGAATGTCACTGCGGGGGATCGCTGCGCGCTTGAGCATAGGAAAAACGTCCGTGGTTACGGCGCTCAAGAAAGTTCGCGTTTAAACGAAGAAGGCTCCGGATTTACGCCCGAAGCCTTCGTTCTATAGATCATGTTTATCGCGGGAGACTAGAGGTTCATGAGCAGTATCGGATAACGTTTTTTAAGATCCATCATATGATCTACCCAGTCACTGCCGAAACCACAGCGCCAAAGAATATAGCGGAACTGAATCCACGGAAGATTCTGGATACTTCTTTCTTGGTTCGTTTCACAATCTAAAGACTTAGCGGTAATTACCACGGCTCTTACTTTTACCGCGTCGCCGTAAGTCGGTTCGCGTCCCATAACTCCGATTTCATTCCAAATAAGATCAGTCCGCTCTAAGAGTTCAATCGGACTATATAGCTCGGGGGATTTCCTGGCCTTAAACTCGGACATTCGTTGATAAACGTTCGAATAATTAAGGCCGTCGAACCAGGGCGATCCCACATCTTGTGGGGCCGTGAAAATTAAGTTGCTCGTTGGAATTTCAAGGATTAGCCCCACTCCTCCACGGAAAATCTGGCGATGATCTTGGTCGATGACCGTGGCGGAGATTTTTGCATTGTTCACTATGTAGTCGGGATCTCTCGCTACCATGGCTGTTGGCGTATTTTTTTGTAGTTCAGGCCACTGCCAACCCGTAACGGTATGAAAAATAAATCGGAATTTTTTCGGATTGAACTTTTCAGCTTCCGTGAAATTTTCCGGAGACCATTCCGATAGTATAGCATCTTGATTCTTCCAAAAAAAATTAGGCGACTGGGCCTGCGCGGACGCAGCGAAAAGAAGAGTTAACTTTATAACTGAGAGGATCTTTCCGAAATTCATGTTTCTTCCCAAAGTTTTCGACGTTGCCGCCGCTCGCGATCCCTTCGCTTAGATCAAAGCCTGGCTCTCGGGAACACGAGGCGGAAAGCATAGGCCAAAGTTCAATCTGGGCACGTTTTATATGCATTGAGTCAGAATAGCAAGTTAGGAACTTGGTAAATCCCGAAAACCGTCGCAAGAGTGCGATAGTTTTCGGGATTTACCGTGTAAAAAGTACCGTTAGCTTTTGATTCCTTTCGCAAACCGCCTCAGATTTTTTCGTCATTTCCGTGGGTTACGCGCGCCCGTTTTTCGTGGGCTGCGGCATGCTCCTCGCTCTTACGGAGAGCAAGAGGGAGGGGTCAAAACCGAAAGCGAACGCGATTTCATTCGCTCGCAAGCCATTAATTTTTCGAAAATTTTCCGTCATCAGTCGCACGTCTGATTGCTCAGAATCCGGCTAACGAAGGCTATTTCCATTCTTTGATCTGCGGAAGTTTTCGAATCAACTCGGACAACTAGGCAGACAACGCGTTGTCCCCTTAGTTGTCCGGGCGTTACGAGTGCGGCTGGAGATCCGGACGAAGCATGGTCCGCTTCTACAGCCGCGGAAATCATTCATCAATTTTACTCATTCGGCTGAGAATTCGCGAGCTTCCGATCTCTGCACAGAGCACCTAAAAAGAAGTCCAAAAAGGCTGACCACTCCCCCTCCACGATGTTGCGTGAGAGTGGTCAGCCTTTTTTGGACCGGGGCAGTGACCTGTGCAGAGGTCGGAAGAGGGGAAATGAAATGATCTAGTTTCTCAATCGATGCCAATTCAAATCGGGGGGCGCGGGGGAGCGTGTTCGCCGTGAATGTGTGCGAGGAGGTTTTCGTGAATCAGAAAAAATCTCGCTACGAAATCGTGTTCGTTGATCGTGTTCCTGTAGTCGTGCCCGTGCGCGACTACACCGTACGACTTGCTCGCGCGGCGCAAGCGCTGTATCCAATGATCACCAGCTCCGCGAGTTTCGATTCTTCCTCACTCCATCTTCCATTAACCGAAAACGTCGGAGGCCCGGCTTCCGAGGAAGTGAGTGAATGTGCTGAGAGCGAAACAAACAAACCTGCGGCCTGAGGCCAGTGCGAAGCGCGTGGCCTTTTACGTCCGTTGCTCGACCGAGGAACAAAACGAATCGCCGGAGGGGACAATTAAGAACCAGGAGGAGCGGCTCCTTGCTACTTTGCGTCTCAAGAACCAAATCGCTGGCGCGGGCGGGTACGGATCGCATGTCGGGACTCATATCGATGTAAAATCCGGCAAAGACATGAATAGGCCGGAGCTTCGAAGGCTACTCCAGGCGATCGAGAAAGGAGCGGTTGATGTCGTGATGGTAACCGAACTCTCCAGACTTTCGCGCTCGATTAAAGACTTCTCGGAGATCTGGGAGTTCATGCAAAAATGCGGCTGCCAATTCCTAAGCCTTCGTGAAAATTTCGATACCTCGACGGCGAGCGGAGAGATGATGCTCTATTCGCTCGCAAATTTTTCTCAGTACGAGCGCAGGCAAACCTCGGAGCGCGTATCGGCAAACATGGAAGCCAGAGCACGCCGAGGGCTTTGGAACGGTGGGGTGGTGCCTATGGGGTCTGAACCCGATCCAGAGAACCGCGGGAGCCTT
>CAZAKW010000050.1:0-12451 GCA_964485835.1 uncultured Bacteriovoracaceae bacterium | reverse complement strand
TCGTCAAAATTTTGCCGGTCGAATCCGAAAACATTCTCCTCCATACTTGGGGAATGAAAGCCAATGGTTACGCGCTCTCCGACCCGGGATTGAAACGTTCCGCGAACGAAGATTTTTTCCTGATGGACGAGGAAATCGGACTCTTCGTCGTCTGTGACGGAGTGGGCGGACATGTCGCCGGAGGAACCGCAAGCGACATGGCGGGGCGGATGATTCGCCAAGTGGTGAGCGACGGACGAACGATTCTCCAAAAATACAATTCCGATCGATCGCTCAAAAACCGAGCGATCGTCGCAGGGTTGCTGCAAAAGGCGATACATGCGGCTAACGAGCAGATTTACCGGATGGCCGAGGTTGACGTCGTTAAACGGGGAATGTGCACGACGGTCGCCGCGCTCGTCGTCCTCGACGATTACGCGATTCTCGCCCACGTCGGCGATTCGCGGATTTTTCTCTATCGCACAAACCAGGTCCACCAACTCACTGAGGACCATAAGTACGCAATCGAGATGGTCAAACGTGGAATCCTCAAGCCCGAGGACGCGGCGAAATCGCCCCAGGCGAACGTGCTCACGCGCGCCGTAGGCATCCAGCCTTCCGTCCAAGTCGATACGCTTCAACTTGAACTTGCCGCGGGTGATCTATTCTTGATTTGCTCCGACGGGCTCCATAATTACGCCGACCGAAACGAACTCAAAAGCCGATTTACGGGCGCGGATCCCAAGGTCCTTCCCTCCCAACTCGTCAACTATGCGAAGGAGTGTGGCGGTGCGGATAATATCACCGTCGTATGCGTGAAACTGGAGATGGAGAAAACGGCGCAAGACGTCGTCGTCGACGCGCTTAAGAAAACGGAGATCTTCGGAAAGATCCCTATGTTTCGGTACCTCGGCTATACGGAGATGACCAAGGTGCTTTCGATCGCCCATCTCAAGGAATTCCCGGCGGGTTCCTCCGTCGTACGGCAAGGCGATCCTAGCGACGAGATGTATATTCTCGCCGCCGGCGAGACGGACGTTCTTAAAAACGGCGTAAAAATCGCGGAGCGGAAAAAGGGCGATTTCTTCGGCGAGATGGGGATTTTCGATAACGCTCCTCGCTCCGCTACCGTCACCGCGAAAAACGCCGTCACCGCGATTACGCTCCATCGACGCGATCTTCTCGAACTCTTGCGACAAGAATCCCAAATCGCCGTGAAGCTTTTATGGGCGCTTAATCGGGAGCTGAACGATCGGATTCGCAAGGCTTCGGAAGACGTTGCTAGCCGAAGCGCTCCGACGAAAGCCACGGATGCGACCGATGCCGAAGCGCTGCCGTTTAACTTAGAAATCACCCGGTATTAAGGCCGACCGCTTGTCTGGCGGAAGGTGGCGTTCGGAAGGGCGCTCCCAAAAATCGTCGCGCGCGTCCTCGCAATCGTCTTCTTCCGAAACGAGAAATTCGGCGAACCCCAGGTCTTCTTCACGGTCGTAACGAAGATCTCCGGCGATCCACACCTTGATGCCGTCTTCTTCGGTGACGTCACGAAGAAACGGGAGGCGCGTGAAGTTCAAGAACCGGCGGTAGCGGCAGCTTTGTGCGGCGACGTGGCGGTGGAGAGATTGCTCAAGATCGGATTGGGCAACCCACGCAATCCGGCCGCCGGGTCGAAGAAGCGGCGAGGAAAGTTCCGCCGTCTGTCCGCCGACCCCTTGCGAGTTCGCGCATTCCCGCGGTTCGATCCATCCCGGAAAAAAGCTGATTCCGGCGAGTCGCGACGTCCAGTGCGTCGAATTCTCGGTACGAAGCCAGACTCGCCAGCAAAACGGATTGCCAGGTCTTGGCGTGGCTTCGATATCGATTACGCGCTCGTTCGTAAGGTAGGTCTTGCTCCAAGCCTCGATCGCCACCGACTTCGCCACGCTTGAACCGACAAAAAAAGCGAACACCGAAACGACGGCGATCGAGATCCCGACTTTTGCACGCTGTCGATAGAGTACGGCCCCTGCGATCACAAGCCCTAAAAGGCTTAACGACGTGGCGTAAGACAAGCTCAACCACGGTAACGACCAGATCAAGTAGTAGAGTGCGGCGAAAACGGTTCCCCAAAGAATGCGGCCGCTTGTTCGAGACACCGTTAAAAATGCCACCGGAATCAAAGCGAACCAAAGCAAGGGTTCGAGGATAAAGACCGAATCTCCGTAAAACCAGCGGTTGAAAAACGGGCTGCCGGGATGGATCCCATAGCTGTTCATCAAATCGGCCAGGATGTGGAAGGTTGCCGCTCCGGCGCCGACGACTAGGCCCGCTGGATCGCGAAGCGGACGTTTGAACACCCGGTTAAAAATCGCTCCGACCAGGATTCCGAGCGGGATCGCGAAAAAAAGACCGTGGGTGTAACCGCGATGGTGAACGATCGAGGAGAGGTCGTCGGTCGCCCACCAAAAGCGTTGGAGAACGTCGGAGTCAGGTACGTTGTTTCCTACGACCGAAGCCCAAAAAGTCGTTTTCGTCTGAAATCGCTTCGGGAGTAGCCGGTACGCGGCGACGCCGATTAGCGTATGGGTGACATTATCCATTCCGACTTAATAGTCGGCGCGATACACGGCCCGGGTCAAGTACCGGACCACAGTTCCATTGCCTCCGGAATATTCCGTGCGGGTAATAAAAAATTCAATGGAACCGTCATCTAAAGTTCCGGCTTGGATTCGCTGGTTCCCCTGGTCAGACCAGGAGCCGACGAAAGCCTGCAGATCAAAACCGCTGCCGTTGGCGATCGAAGTTTCAGAGCCGAATATACGAATTGTTTGGCCGATTGATCCCGAAGCGCGGTCGATCCAAAGTGGAAGTGAGGTGGAAATATCGGACGCACTGCTATTTCTGCAAACATCATTGGTTGAAATCTCTGGTTTTATCCCGACCTGAGCTTTTTTGCCTTTTCCGATACGAACCCAATTGTAGCCGATCGACGTTTGCAAGGCGGAGGAGTTCGACACGCTACCGTTCGCGGAAGTCTCAACGAACTGTTGGACTTCCACTAGACGGTGACATCCCTCCTCCCCGTCGATCATCAAGTCTTCTAAGCTTTGGAGCGAGATCGGCGTCCCGCGGGGGGAAGGGATCCCTTGCGAGCACTGTGAATTTTGTGGGTATTGCGAATTCTGCGGGTATTGTGAATTCTGCGAATTCTGCGGAAAGCCGGGTTGGTAGACTGGCATTCCACTTGGATATGGAGACGGATACTGGGTGTAAGGATATTGGGGATTGTAATTCTGGGGCGCCATCGGTGCGGGCGCGGCAACCCTTTTCGACTTCCCACAGCCGGTAGCGGCAAGAAGAGAGAGTGCGACTAAAGCGCTAACTGCCAGCGGAGAGGGATTAAAGCGATTCATGCGCGAGTAATAACACATTGCGTTAAAAGTAGGCAAGTCTAAATTAAGCCATTGTTTTCATAGGAAAATAACTTGCCCTACGCTTAAGAGCGACATAATCGAAAGAAACTGAAAGAGAGAACCAGCATATGGTGCGCAATCCGTGGAATGGGTTAGTGGTTTTGGTTTCGTTAGTGGCCGGTGTCTCCGCGAGCGCGGAAGAGGGTTGGAAGAACGAATCCCAAGCCGGCGTCGTGTTGACTTCCGGGAATACAGACGTGACGACTTTAAGCTTCGCCCAAGCGACGAATTACGAATTTAACCGAAACATCCTCCGCTTATTCGGTAATTATCTTTATCAAGAGAGTGACGACGTGATTTCGGGGAAAAACTGGCGGTTCGGACTTCGGTACGAGCGTGAACTTTCCGAGCGAGTCTCTCTATTTGCCGGCCAGAACGCGGAGGGAGATCTATTCTCCGGCATCCGCCAGCGGTACAATACCGACGCCGGCGCCAAGTACTTTATTCGCAAAGAA
This sequence comes from uncultured Bacteriovoracaceae bacterium, assembly GCA_964485835.1. Taxonomy (GTDB): domain Bacteria; phylum Bdellovibrionota; class UBA1018; order UBA1018; family UBA1018; genus JACMQW01. The sequence goes on along the minus strand of CAZAKW010000050.1, from coordinate 8,565 downwards.
GACCGTCTTAATTGGTTCGTCGAATCCGGTTATCGATACACGAAAGAAAATCTACTCGCCTCAAGCCAATCCAAGCATTTCGGCCGCGTGTACACGGAGATCGAAAAAAAGGCGAACGAATCGGTATCGGCGAAATACTGGATCGAATATTTACCGAACTTTACGATTGCGAACGACTGGCTTCTGAATACGGAGTTAAGTCTTTCGGCCGCACTCTCGACTTTGTTCTCGGTGAAGTCGGCGGTCTTGGTTCGGTACGACAACCAGGTGAATGCTCCGGGTCTTGAAAAGACCGACCGCACGTTCACCACCTCGCTCGTCGCGAAATTTTAAATCCGTATCTTTGGGAGAAACGTCATGTTCAAGGAATTCAAAACCTTTTTGATGCGTGGGAATATATTGGACCTTGCCGTTGGGGTGATCCTTGCGGGCGCCTTCACGAAAATCGTCACCTCGCTGACTTCGGATGTGATCATGCCGGTGATTGGCCAGCTCTCGGGTAAGATGGATTTCTCGAATTTTTTCATTAATCTTTCGAGCACCGACTACGCGACGTTAGCCGAGGCGCAGAAAGCCGGAGCCGCGACGATCAACGTTGGGCTCTTCGTCAATCACATCATCGACTTCGTGATTATCGCGTTCGCCGTCTACTTGATCCTGAAAATGGTCAACCGCGTAGTCGGCCGCGAAAGCCCGATCGAGTCCCCAAAGAAATAGATCTCGGGCGGAAAAGACTTACTTTTTCTTTTTCGCGGTGAAATGCGCCCGGACTGATGTCCAGAGCCAAAACGCACCTTCGGCGCCGGAGTTAATCTTTAAGGTTTGGCATCGGCAGGATCGTCTTGTGGAACGGCTCCGCTGATTCTTCCAATGATAGCCCAGCGGAGTAATTCTCCGGAAGTCTACAATCCTGGGAGAAGTAAGCAAGGCAACCTTTTTTTGTTTCAATCCGGATAAAGCTCCAAAAATAATTTTCCATCAAGGCTTTGAATTTCTGTGGAGCTTCTGGTGGGAGGTCTCCGATTTGCATTTTCTTTGAGGTCGCTTCCGGGCTCATGCCGACAACGCGAACCGTAGGCATGTCCCTGATCAGGGCTCTATAGTTTTTTTCCACATTCATGCATTCAGGGTGATCTGCCAGCCGACGGTAGGCGAATTCATGGACCATTTCTTTCGACTCTAAGACAGTCACGACGACGAGGGATCTTTTTTCTTTCACATTCATCCGGAAGCAATGAATGAAGACATCCTTAGCGGGAACTTCGATTTCGATAAAGCGCTTTGTACGTTTGTGGACCTTTGATCCAGCAAAACAGGATTGAGAAAAAAGAAGAAAAATTAAGAGGAAGGCCGTGTTTTTAAGCGCTTGTAGTATCGAATTAAATCGGTTTGGATTCGGTCCGATTTCTCTATTTCCCCAACCTGATCGCTGATTCCTTTGTATTCGAGTATTGCTTCTTACCAAGTGGCCTCCCGCTTGATTCGATGTTCGAGTAATTTTTTCTTATGGTGTAACCACCGGATTCCGGCCGCCAGATTCACGTTTGGATCATTGAAGTCATTTGGCTCGAGATGGAGGTAATGGTTTTTGAGTTCACCTCGGGTGTTCCTCAGAATATTCCTCGTGTTTTCCGTGATTTGAATGAGTCCACGAGCAACGCCCGCAGTGCTTGGCGTATCGATCTTCGGACGGAATCCAGATTCGGACGCGATCAGTGCTTTTACCCAGTCAGGATCGAGCAGATTTTTCGGTTCTAGGACCTCATTCCAAAATTTTGTCCATCCGGCTATGGCCGTATCGAAACGAAGTCCATCTTCCTTGAAACCGAGGTCGTCCTCGCTGGGCATCGCATCTGTGTCTGACCGCAGGGCTTCGAAATGCAGTTTTGCGATTTCTCTCAGTTCTTCAGGATGAAAAACCTCTTTTCCACGTGGACTTCGGACGCAGTGCCCTCGAACCGTCGTAGATCCGTCAGGATAGGATTCGCTGACGCCAGTTTTTCGTGGGTGCGTTCTTCGCCAGTGTTCGCCGATCGGGCAAATACGCCAGGGATGGCTTTTTCGTACTTCGAGCGCGGGCGATGGGGGTTCTTTCCGGTCAGGTTTTTCAGGCGGTTGGTTTTTCTCCTTTTTTCCAAGAATCCTGTCCAGAACCTCTTTCGTAAGTCGTGCGAGGGTGGAAAGGGCGATTTTCTCGAAAATCGAGGGCGGCATACAACGACACTAGAGGAATGGGAATCTGGGTCAATTCGAATTGAAGACCTAGTGTTAGAATTCTAGTTCAATTGCGCGCAATCGGATAAGAACCGCATCGGTTCGTCCGGCAGGTAAGACTTACTTTTTCTTTTTTGCGGTGAAATGCGCGGTCACGTAACACGCAATCGGCGTCTTTTTTTCGTCTTCCACGCCGCACGTGAGTTCTTTTACGTAGAAATAAGGCTTTTTCACGCTCTTACCTTTGGTCTGCTCCACGCCAAGTTTCTTAAAAAGGTCGGCGGCCTTCTTCGCCGATTTCTTATCTTTAGTTAACGGCGCGCATTCCGAGTTCGAGCAGGCAATCGCTTCAAGCCGATAAATCATCGGGCTTTCAAGCGCGATCCGGGGATGGCCGGTGATGTCCGTATTGTCCGGAATCGCGGTGATGGATTCTTTTTTAAGGCCCGCGCCTTTCATCCAGCCCGCGAGGAGGGTCGCGTCTGGGCCTTCGATTCGTTGGTCGATGATCGGTTTGTTTTCGATCGATTTCTCTGCGGCGACCACCGCCGAAAGGGAAAGCGCGTAAAAAACCACCACCGAGGCCAGGACTGTTTTACGAAGAAGTTTCATTCTCTAAAGATGAACGATAAACGCCCGCGGGGAAAGACTTAGATAAAGATGCCGAGATCTTGGCAGTGTTTGACCCATCGATGGTCCGGCGCCACGGTGCGCGGGGGGCCTTGAATCTCGGATAGCTTCGCTTCGACGACCTGGCCACCGCGATAGACAACGGCAGAGCCCCAGCGCTTTTCCATCGCCAAGTGCGCCGCGCGAATCCCCATGGCCCCGGTCAAAAAACGATCAGTCGTCGTCGGCGCGCGCGAACGCTGGAGATGTCCCAAGACGACGTGGCGCGCTTCCCATTCGGTCGCCTCCTCAATCCAGCGCGCTAACCGTTCGGCGACGCCGCCGAAGCGCACGGTATGGATCGCGCCGCCGGCAACAGTTTCGGTATAAACGGCGTCTTCCGCGACCGCTTTCGCCGCCTCGGAAACGACGACCACCATGCCGGGCAATCCGTCTCCACGCCGGCGAGTGAGAAATTTCGCCAGTTCGCCGCGATCAAATGGGCGCTCGGGTATCAGGATCGCATCCGCGTAGCTTGCCAGCCCACCGCCTAAGGCGATCCAGCCCGCGGTCCGTCCCATCGTCTCGACGACCATCACTCGGTGGTGGGCATCGGCCGTATTGCGAAGTGCATCGACGGCGTCCGCAACGACGGTGCAAGCCGTGTCGTACCCAAAAGTCACTTCCGTCCCTTGTAAGTCGTTGTCGATTGTTTTCGGTACTCCGATAATGGGCAGGTTCGGCGCGACGCTTTTAAGTCCGATAAAAGTCCCGTCGCCGCCGGCCGCAATCAGCCCGTCGAGGTTGAGTTTGGCGAATTGGGATTGGAACTCCGCTTCGCGGCCATCGACTTTCGATTGGTTCGAGGTGCCCAGGAAGGTCCCCGCGACCGCATGGATCCCGTTGATGTCGTTCCATTCGATGTCGCGAACACGGTTACGGAATACGCCCTCAAACCCATCGCGAATGCCGATCACGGAGTGTCCGCAGCCGAGCAACGTTCGCGATGCGGCTTCAATAATTCCGTTCAACCCGGGTGCGTCGCCGCCGCCTGTCAGTAGTCCAATACGCATCCCTTGATCACATCGCAAAAGCGCGGCGAAAGAAAGGGAGGAGATCGATTTTACCGGGAGAGTTCGGGCTTAGCGCGCGACCTTGAGACGACCATTCGTGGATTTCGCCAAGGGGCTCGATTCGATATAATAGTCGAAATCCCCGTCGTAGGCCCGCATCGAACCGCGATCGACTTCGAAGACCCGCTTCGCTACGGCGCGTAGAAAGTGGCGATCGTGGGAAACGAGAGCGACTGTACCGTCGAATTTTCGAATCGCGTCGAGCAAAACTTCGCGCGACTTGATATCCAAATGGTTGGTCGGTTCGTCGAGGATCAGAAAATTCACCGGCGTCGCCAGGATCGTCGCGAGGACGACGCGGCTTTTCTCGCCACCCGAAAGAATTCCAATTTTCTTTTCCGCGTCGTCGCCGCTGAAAAGAAAGGCGCCCAGAAGATTCCGGACGAATCCGATCGTCGCTTCCGGGATCCGGTCGTAAATTTCCTGGAATATCGTTTTCTGGGGATTCAAGACGTCCAGCGAACTCTGCGAGAAGTAACCGACTTTCACATTGGCGCCGATCGTACAAACACCCGAAGTCGGATTCGTCTGCCCGCACATGATCTTCAAAAGGGTCGACTTACCGGCGCCGTTCACCCCGACGATCGCGATTTTATCGAGGCGCTGGATGTTCCCCGAAAGGCCCGAGAACACTTCGCGTTCTTTCCCGTCGGGCGACTGCCACACTTTTCCGAGATTTGAAAAACGCACGACGTCGTTTCCGCTTCGCGGAGGTGGGGCGAAATCAAAACTCATCAACCGATCCTCGGCCGGAATTTCGATGCGCTCGATCTTGTCGAGTTTCTTGACCCGGGACTGGACTTGGGCCGCGTGTGAAGCCCGAGCGGCGAACCGAGCGATGAATTCCTCTTCCTTGGCGAGCATATCCTGCTGCTTCTGGTGGGCGGCGAGGAGCTGGTCTTTCCGAATCTCGCGCTCGCGGATGTAGAAGTCGTAGTTTCCGGTGAAACTGGTGATCGTTTTGTGGGCGACTTCGACGATTCGTTTCACGATCCGATTCATAAATTCCCGGTCGTGGCTCGTCATCACGATCGCGCCCTTGAAGTTTTGAAGCCACTCCTCAAGCCAAAGAATCGATTCGAGATCGAGATGGTTCGTCGGTTCGTCGACGAGCAGGACGTCGGGATTGAGGGCGAGGATTTTCGCAAGTTCGATCCGCATCATCCAGCCGCCGCTGAACGTTACGACCGGACGATCATAATCGTCAGGACCGATGCCCAAGCCGGTTAAGATCGCCTGCGCCCGAGACTCTAAGTCGTAACCACCGCGCGATTCGAATTGCATCTGGACTTCGCCGTAGCGCTCGACGAGCTTCATCATCTCGTCTTCGTCGAGTCCGTCTTCGGCCGAGGTCTCGAGTTTTTTCTCCAGGGTCGCGAGTTCCTTCGCGAGGTCCGAGATTTTTCCGGCCCCCGCTTTCACTTCTTCAAGCGCCGAGCGCCCACGCATCTCGGCGACGTCCTGGGAAAAGTAACCGATCACGGCTCGCTCCGCGACGTTGATTTCCCCGCTATCCACGCCTTCTTCCCCGACGATAATCCGGAAAATCGTGGATTTCCCGGCGCCGTTCGGGCCGACAAGCCCGATCTTGTCGCCGGGGCGGACTTGAAAGCTCGCGTTTTGGTAAAGGACGCGGTTGCCGTACTGCTTGGAAATATTCGTGAGATGGATCATCGGGAGTTAGATCTAACAGAGGGGGCACGCGAGGACCACCGGATTTCCTAAAGTCTTGGAATTCCTACAAATTTTCCGTCGTAACCGGGCCTCCGATTCCTACCCACCGAACCTTGCTCCGGAGGGTGGTACGTCCTATGCTCCAGGGCACCCATGCTCTTACTGGAAATTCTCCGCACTCGCTTTGGTTTCGCCGAATTCCGCGCGCAGCAAGAAGCGATCTGTCGTTCGGTCGCGGAAGGCGTGGACGCGCTGGTCGTGATGCCGACGGGGGCCGGGAAAAGTCTTTGTTACCAGTTGCCGGGACTTGCTCGCGGGGGCACGACGCTCGTGATTAGTCCGCTGGTGGCTTTGATCGAAGACCAGGTTGGACGCCTTGTCCGCCAGGGAATGCGCGCAGGACGGATTCATTCCGGTCGCGCCCGCGAGGAATCTCGGGAAACATTCGGCGCCTACTTGAGGGGAGAGCTTGAATTTCTCTTCGTGGCTCCGGAGCGCCTTGCGGTACCCGGGTTTGCCGAGAGTCTGCGCCGGAATCCGCCGAGTTTAGTCGCGGTCGACGAAGCCCACTGCATCAGCCAGTGGGGGCACGACTTTCGGCCCGACTACCGGCTGGTCGGCGAGCGTTTGCAAGGATTGGTACGAAACGGCGAACCGGTCCCCGTGGTCGCCCTTACGGCGACGGCAACCGAGGCGGTCCAAGGCGATATCTGCACCCAGCTTAAATTGAAGAATCCGAAGCGCTTCATCCACGGATTCCGTCGCGATAATCTAGCGATTCGCGCGATCGACGCGCTTCCTTCGGCACGCACGGATCGCATGGCGGAACTCCTGCGCGATCCCGAGCGTTTGCCGGCGATTGTCTATGCGCCGACTCGAAAAAAATGCGCGGAAATCGTACAGGAACTGGGGCGCGGCTTTCGGTGCGCGGCCTACCACGCGGGCATGCCCTCCGCCGACCGCGACCGCGTGCAAACGGAATTTTTGGAAGGATCGCTCAACGTGATCGTCGCGACCGTGGCGTTTGGGATGGGGATCGACAAAGCGAACGTGCGTACGGTCGTGCACGCGGCTCTACCCGGTAGCCTCGAAGGGTATTATCAAGAGATTGGTCGCGCGGGCCGCGACGGATTGCCCTCCCAAGCCATCCTTCTTTACGGGTATTCCGATAGAAAGACCCACGAATTTTTTCTCGACCGCGACCATCCTCCGCTGGACCGTATGGACCGAGTCTGGGCGGCGATCCCGGAAGGGAGTTGGATCGCGCGCGAAACGCTGGCCGAGCAGTTGAGTGAGAAGCGCGGGGCAAACGCGATCGAACCGGAAACGCTCGAGCGTGCGATAGAAAAACTGTGGTTGCACGGTGGGATTCGGGTTGATCCCGAAGAGAATATGACCCGGCTTTCCGGCGATTGGCGGAAACCGTATCAAGCGTTGCGTACCCATCGACTGGCGCAATTAGACGCCGTTCAAGCCTACGCTGAAGGAAACGGATGCCGAATGGTGCATCTCATCGCCCATTTCGGCGATCGATCGGATATCGACCGAGTGTGCGGGATTTGCGACCAGTGCGCTCCGACCGACGAGATCCGGCTTCTGGATACCCCGGAACAAGACATCGCGAAGCAGATTTTGGCTGCGCTTTCGGGCCGCGACGGACTTGCCGTCGGACGTATCTTCGAGGACGTCTCGCCTCGTGCGCCTAAACTCGGCCGATCGGGTTTTGAAAAGGTTTTGAATTCTCTTTCTCGGGCCCGGCTCGTCGATATTTCGCAAACCGAATTCGAAAAGGACGGTAAACGAATCGCTTTTCGTAAAGTGAATTTGCTTCCGAGGGGACGCGACGCCACGGGCGAGTCGTTAAAAGAAATCGAGATTTCGGGCGAATCCTTTGCGAAACGGCCCGAACGTTCACGTACGAAGAAACGAACTCCGAGCCGAAGAACCGATTCGTCGCTCGACGTTCCGCCGGAGGTTCCGAACGAACTGCCGGCGCTTTTCACCGAACTTCGGAATTGGCGATTGGCTGAGGCTAGGAAACGAGGGGTTCCGGCTTTCCGGATTCTCAGCGACCGGGTGTTATTCGCGCTTTGCGAAGGTTTACCGACCAGCGAAGAGGCCTTGCTTGGGGTGCCGGGGATCGGGCCGAAGATCGTGCAGCAGTATGGTAGCGATCTGGTGGGTCTGGTTAACGCCGCCCGAAGATAGAAACGAAAAAGGGCGCGAATCCCTCGATGTTTCCATCGGAGATTCGCGCCCTTGAAAAAGTAAAATTACATTCCTGCGCCGTCGGTGGTGCCTTCGGTCGTAGGAGTTGCCGAAGCGTCTGGCGTAGGAGCCGTGGTGTCTTCCATCGGAGGGGTGGTCGGAGCGGTCGGCTCTGGCGACTTAGGGGTGCATCCGAAGGTAAGAGCGGAAAGAACTGCGAACATCGCGAAAAGTTTCATAATAGCCTCCTCAGGCCGGATTGAATGTTGATTCGTGTAAAAGCTAACAGCGGCGGGGTAAGTCGTAAACTAAGAATCAGCAATAAAGTCAAAGAAGTGGCAAATAGGGGTGATAAAAACTTAATCCAAGGGGTGGTTGAGCGCTATGCGTCAGCAAAGCCGCGAGTGAAGGATGACTTCGCGCGGTCCTTATGTTTTAAGGTCGAACGAAATACGAAACTCTTAGTCTGAGCCTTTTGAAATGAAAAAGCTGATTCGCGGGATTGTCGACTTCCGCAAAAATATTCGTCCCGCCTATAAAGACACCTTTGCCCAACTTGCGTTGGGCCAGCGTACCGACACGCTTTTTATCGCCTGTTCCGATGGTCGCGTGGTGCCTAATCTCTTTGCTTCCTCGAATCCGGGTGACCTTTTCGTGATTCGGAACGTGGGGAATTTAATTCCCCCCTGCGGAGAACTAGGCCATTCGGCGAGCGACGAGTCGGAGG
>CAZAKW010000049.1:0-12503 GCA_964485835.1 uncultured Bacteriovoracaceae bacterium | reverse complement strand
CACCCCGATTCAGGCCAAATCGTTTTCGAAGGTCGCGATCTGATGAAGCTCAAGGAACGGGAACTTTATCCCGTGCGGACCCAGATCGGATTCGTTTTCCAAAACGGCGCCCTCTTTGATTCCCTGACGGTTGAGGAGAATCTCGCCTATCCGCTGAAAGAACACACAAAGCTTTCGGACGCCGAGATCCAGGAGCGCATCGAAAACATGCTCGAGCTGATCGACATGAAAGGCTCCAACCACCTCCTGCCCAATGAACTCTCGGGCGGAATGCAGAAACGCGCCGGCCTTGCGCGCGCGACGATCCTCCAGCCGAAAGTGATTCTTTTCGACGAACCGACTGCCGGCCTCGACCCGGTGAATACGCGACGGCTAACCTCGAACATCGTCAAGTTGAAGCAGCGGGGAATCACCGGGATTTTCGTGACCCACGACATCCCCGCCGCTTTCGATATCTGCGATCGCATCGCGATCCTCAACGAAGGAAAAATCCATATTGTCGACACGGTCGATGCGGTGAAACGCTCGAAAGACCCGTTCGTCCAATCGTTCGTCCAAGGAGGCTATAACTATGAGAGATAACCGCGTAAAGGATTTCAAGGTCGGCATCTTCGTCACCATGGGCGTGGCGTTTTCGATGGTCACGATCCTAGTCTTGGGCGGGACCGAAAGCCTGTTCACCCGAAAAATTTCCTACCGAACCCATTTCCCGACGGCGAACGGTGTCCTGGGCGGATCTAAAGTCGTTCTCTCCGGACTTCCCGTTGGAACGGTCACCGAAGTCGAATACAACCCCGAAGGGAAAAACGTGTTGATGGAGATGACCATCCAGCGCCAATATTCCAAATACGTTACCGACGGAACGACGGTTGAAATCCTCACTCAAGGCGTGCTCGGCGACAAGTATCTAGCCATCAACCCGGGCGAGGGATCCGCTCCGATTCCGGAAGACGGGGAAATTCCGAATCTGCCGGTACAAGACATGTCCGCTTTTATCGATAAAGGCGATCAATTAATGGCGAATCTCAATCTCACCGTCGGAAGCTTGAACCGAATCTTAGGCTCGCTTGAAAAAGGAAACCGCATCGATACGATCGCGAATAACCTCGCCGCCGCGTCTAAGGGGTTTGCCGACGTGGCGAACAGCAAATCGCTTTCGCGAAGCACGAAGTCCCTCGCCGATATTCTCGAAAAAGTCGAAAATGGTACCGGAACGCTCGGAGCGCTTGTAAACGACCCCGGCCTCTACGAGGACGCGCGCGCCCTGGTCGGCGGCGCCAACCGCAACCGCATCGTGCGAAACCTAGTGCGAAAGACGGCGAAAGACGCGGCAAAGGATGCAGCCAAGAAGGATTAAGCCCTGCTACGCCCTACCCCCCATCCGCATAGAAGGACATCATTAGGGCGGGTTTCCGTTTTTCAGGCACATCATGACAAAAGCCATGGCTACGACGCCGGTTACCAGTCCTGCGGATGGGTCAGTAAAAGTCAGATGAGTACCCCGAGCCTCTCTGTGACAAGCCGGTGGTGCGGATTGCAAAGCAGGCGCAAATTCTCGACGGTTGTCTCGCCTCCCATGACCAGCGGCACGTGGTGATCAAAGTCTAGCGCATGCGGCGAGTGGCAGCGATGCTTGGTTTTTCGATCGGTGTAAGTGCACTGGCCTTGATCCCGGAGGTGAACGGCGCGGCGAATGGCGATGGGAATGAAGCGGGAGGGTTTAGGGTTTGGCGCGAGGTTCTGCGCCGAAGTCGATCGCGGTGATTGAGATTCCTTCTGCGCCGAAGTTGATTGCGGTGATTGAGGTTCGTTCCCCTCCGAGACAAGTTCTCTTGAATCCCATTCCAGATTTGGTTTTGAAGCGGGTTTTGTTTGTTTTAGGTCCCTCACCCCCTGCGAGGCATCCCCAGGTACAGATCGGGATGGCATTACCGCATTCTTCGCTCCTTGCGTTCGTACGGGGTCGAGTTTCTTTAGAGCAAGATCCGCGAGTTGCTGAAAAAGCACCGCGTAGCTGCCCTCGAAGTTTCGGTGGGCAAGCAATCCTTTTAGTCGCTCAAGCTTGCTAAGCAACTCCCGGTCCGCGAGAAACTGGATCTGGGTGAATTCTTCGCTCACGACTCGTTCTTTTTCTTTAGGTAAAGCCGAAGCCGGAGAAATCGTCGCAAGCGTTCGTTCACACTCCCGGGTGGATCGGTTAAAGAGGCTTTCAACGGTTGCCTTCTTTTCTTCTCGGGATACGTTCCGGCGTTTGGCTTCTTCTTTAAAGAACCCTTGAGCGCGAGCGGCGGTCGTAAGCGTTAACTCGCCTGAGCGGATTTTAGGTTCGAGTTCCGGAAGCGCTTTCAGCAGCCGCATGGCCAAAATCCTGCGGTGGGCGCTGCCCTCGGAATAGCCAAGTTCCCGCACGGTAAATTCAAATAGGCTTGGGTAGCCTCGTTCGAGGTGGAGCTTTCGCGATTCCACTTCGCGGAGGTAGTGGAGAATCTCGGTCGTGACTTCCCGCTCGCGCGAGACCAAAGACTTCAGTTCTAGTAAGAGTGCCGAGTCAATTTTACCGGAGAGTTTCATCCAAAAACGAGTATCACGATATTCAGAAATCGGAATTCACGCTCTCAAGCGTGCGCAAAGGCACGCAAGTTCCAAAAATATCCGCGCGGATATTGCCGACGATAGAGCGCGAACCTAGGCGATCTGCGCGCGGGAGAATTCGGGATAAACGCCGTTTAGAACTCGGGGTGAATTTAAATTTTTTACTCGTAAACCCCGTCAAGACCAATCTTAGAGTAAAAGATTTTTCGTCGCAGAACCTCGACTCCGCCGCAGTCCAAGAAAAAATCCGCGAACTCGAATCGAACGATCATTCCCTAAAAAATTGACCGCAAAGAACCGGGAAAATTGAAGAAGACGATTTACCGATTCCGTCACCGTGTCAAAGACGCCTTCTGCTCCTTGAAGCAGCACCGATGCGTGGCCACACGGCATGATAAGCTTTCGCATCACAACGCCGGCGTCGCCGCCACGGCTTGGGTCATGATGTGGCCGAAAAAATGAAACCACGCCCTAGCGGGCTGGTTTCGACGTGGTGGCCTTGTCGTCCTTTTTCGTTTCAATGCCTCGGACGCTAGCGGGAATCTGCTTCAGTTCTTTCAAATCGGAAACTTTAGGATCGCGTGGACTGGCACCTTATCCACGTGACGAGGCGGCGCACCCATCTTATCCCGACACATCTGCCAAGTTACGGCATAATCGTTTCCATCTGAATTGAAAATTAAACTCGCGGTCTCGATACATTCGCCTTCGAGGCGGTTTGATTCCGCCCAAGCGATGGGTGTGCCACCGCCGGCGAGTCCCCAGGTAATCACCCAGGACCCAACAGTTATGCACTTTACTCTCCTAAAGGAGGCACCAATAAAACTTGAGGCTCAATCTTAGATCAATTCGCTTCTAGCGTTCGGACGCCTCGCGCTGGCGGCTTAGGCGGTAAAGTCGGAAGCACCGGCGCTGTTGCTGAATCGGGCTTGGCCCCCGTTCGGTCTGATTCCTTAGCTCGGCTCGCCCTTTTAATAATCGCATCTTGGCCTGGGGAAGGCAGTAGCAGGTTGCGGGTGTATTTTTCTCTACTGCATGCGCTATCGGTAAAGTATTCGGAATACTCACTAGCCAATTTGCCTTCGCCGACTCTACAAACCTGCGCAGGTCCATTCTTATAGTTACTTCTGCCTAAACTTCCTAAAACGCATGGACCCGTCAAACTACCCGGGTTCCGGCCTCTGGCCCAACACCGATTCGAATCCGTGCGTACGTCGCAACGATCATCATAGTAAAACGTTCCGTAAGTAATCCCTCCGGCTTCGCAGCCTAATTCTGTCTGTTTTCCTACTATACTGCAATCTCCCTGGACTACCGGGACAGGTCCTGTCGCTGCCGGGCGATGAATGTTACACGTCCCCGCCTGCCAGTTACTGCCAATGGCGTCGATCTGATCTTTCGGTAGCCCAAATTTAGATTCCGCTTTGAACGCCTTTTCCTCTTCGGGAGATATTTTCTGCTCAGAATTTCTGCACCGATTCCAGAAATCTTTATCTAAAGTCTTCATAGCGATTCGTAAGATTGCCGGGCCGCTTTTAGAATCTCCAACTGAGGAAGGCACGGCATTAGGCAAGCGACAAAACTGACTGGCAAAATAGACAGGACCGCCGATCTCATCCCGGCAAATCAACGAGGCCGAAACGATACTTCCCTGGAAACTGGCCTCCTTTGCGATACATTCGGACGTCGGAATAGCGCCCTTCGCGTGGGAAAACTGCACTCCGCCAACCAATACACTCAACACGACCACCCAAAGACGAAAAGAATAAATATGCACTTTGCGCTCCTCAAAAAAGGCCCCGAGAATCGCATCCTGCGAAAATCGGGGCCGTTTCGTTAACCCAGGGGTACTAGGTCGGTAAACCTTCGCGGGACCAGAGGCCCCGGGAAAATTAGATGCTCATGTCGTTCGAAGGACCGGTCGGAATATTCGGCATATTGCCCTTCTTAGCCGCCGGCACGATCATTCCGCGCTTCCGAAGCTTCTCGACGAGCGTCGTGCGGTTCATCATCAAGAGTTCGCTTGCGCGGTTCTTATTGTTGCCTGTGCGTGCGAGCGCTTGATCGATCAAGTGGTTCTCGAATGCTTCGACGATGTTCTTGAGGTTCACGCCGCTGTTCGGAAGCACCATCCGTGGGAATTCCCACTCGGAAAGCGCGCCGGAACCGGCGGGACGACCTTCGGCGTAGCGTTGGAAAATGCGGTGAGGAAGATCGCCGAGATCCACGGTGCCTTGACCCTTGAGGATCACAAGCCGTTCCATCAGATTCTCAAGCTCGCGCACGTTACCTGGCCAGTCGTAAGCCTGGAGAGCTTCCATGATCTCGCCGCTTGGCGCTTCCACGGAGTGGCCGGTCTGGGTGTTAAACTGGGTGATGAAGTGGGTGACGAGAAGCGCGATGTCCGACTTGCGCTCGCGCAGCGAAGGAGTCTTCACCGGCAATACGTTCAAGCGGTAGTAAAGGTCTTCGCGGAATTCCTTCTTGCGAGCCGCTTCCTCGAGGTCCTTGTTCGTCGCGGCGATGATCCGCACGTCGACTTCCATCGTCTTTGAGGATCCAACCACTTCAAATTGCTTGGTTTGGAGAACCCGGAGGAGTTTTACTTGAAGCGCGAGCGGCAACTCCCCGATTTCGTCCAAGAAAATCGTTCCGCCGTTTGCCGCCTCGAAGCGGCCAATGCGGTTTTGGGTCGCGCCCGTGAAAGCGCCTTTCACATGGCCGAAGAGTTCGGCTTCGAGAAGGTCGTTTGGAATCGCGCCGCAGTTCACGATCACCATCGGCTGTTCCGCACGGCTCGATTTTTCGTGGATTGCGCGCGCGATGAGTTCTTTACCCGTGCCGCTTTCGCCGGTGATGAGCACCGTGCTTTCCGTGGTAGCGACCTTTTCGATCGTACGCAGGACTTCTTGAATTGCTTGAGATTCCCCGACCAACGAAGACTTTATAGTGAGCATCAATGCTTCTCCCTTAACCCGTCCGTGAGTTTTTTTAGGTCCATGCCTTGGCGAACCGGTTCGGAAAGGGAAGCACTCGGAGGCCCAAGCGATGGCAGTCGTCGGGGCTTTAGAGCAGCCGCCCAACTTCTCTTAAAACACCCGTTCCTGACGATGGGGCTGGCCCATCCGGTGGGGTGCTTCCGAGAACCGACTTTCGTGTCGGTTTTGGGAGGCTTGAAGCGATCTTTCCTTGTTCGCCAGAGTCAACGCAACGTCGACTCGCTTAAAAGGCTAAGCAGTTTATGCCGAGTCGTCAAAATTTTTTTCGTTCATCGTCAAAGTTTTTTCGAAAATGCAGCAATTCCGGGAACTTGGCGGACGACTTTTTTTCTACTAAATTTGGATTAAGACGCTCTGCAGCGTTATCTTCCAGAGTTCCGTATCGATGGCGCCACCGCGCGCGGATATTCAACGCCTAAAAGAAGCCCGATCGCGACCAGCAAAGTGAGCCCAGCAAAGCCTTGAATCGGCGTCGCCGGGCGGCCACTCGCGAAAATCGGGATGAACATTCCCACCAGCGGATAAAGCAACTCGATAAAGGTCGCAAGGCTCGCGGGAAGCCGGCGTAGACCGACGTAATAAATCCAAAAAGCCACGGTCTGGGCAACCACTCCAAGATACAAAAGCGGTAGCATCACCGACATTGAAAAAATCTGCTCCCACGGCAAGGGGACGCCGCGAATGGCGACAAGCAGCCCGAGAGTCGCAAACGCAATTCCCCATCGCCAGATCAAAACGACCGAATTCGAGTAACGACTGAGCAGTGACTTTCCGGCGACCGTCGATCCGGCCCAGACGATGGTCGCAAGAATCGCCACCCCGATCCCCTCCCACGCGGCCGGATTTTCATCAATCGAGAGCAAAGAACCATCACCCGCTTGGGTGAACCCGAGCAAAACCATATTCACCACTACCCAAATCGCACCCGGAACAAAGAAGCTTGAGAACCGCTCACCGAGCAGTGACCATGCGAATCCGAGGACGAAGATCGGCTGCGCCATCGTAAAAAGGCTCGCGGCCGCACCGATTTTCTCAACGGCAGACGAAAAAAGAAACGTACCCAAAGCGCTACCGCCAATGCCCACGACCGCAAAAAGCAAGATATCCTTGCGAGAAACGCGCGTAAGCGGACGCTTCACTTCGTCTCGTCGCCGGACGAAAACCCAGGGCAATAAAACGACGAACGCGATGCCGTGCTCAAGAAATCCGACGGCCGCGGGATCCAACGCGGTAAGCGCCTTCTCCCGAAAAAAAGCATCGGTCGCAAAAAGCAGCGAACCGATGACGACGGCGATCCCCGGAAGCCAGAATTTCAACGGCATCCCGCTTAGAAACCGTACCCGAAGGAGAAGCCAACCCAAGGGGTAATGCTGCGTCCGGCGACCGCATAAGCCGTGATCCGAAAAAGAAACCCGTTATCGCCTCGGTTTTCGTAGCCGCCGCCGAAAGTCGGCATCACGTTCGAGGAAGGAATCTCAAGCCCGCCCGTGATGGTCTCGAGGTTTTTCACCGAGGAATGGTTGGTGATCAACGTCACGCCGCCGGTGACGAACGGAGATCCGCCGTCACGCTTGAAATAATAATTCATGTACACCGGGACGAACGTCGCCGACTTTCCCGCGTCGGTATCGGTATTTCGATAGTTCAACGAAACGGTGCCAAATCCGACGCCGGCCGCGAGATCGTCATTCAGGACCTGGTCGAAACCGATGGTATAAAGCATCGATCGACCGAGGATTTCGGCGGAAACCGCGCTCGGATAGGTCACACGCGTGTGGGCGGCGAACACGGACGAACTCGAGACGAGGCTGCTCAAAACGACGGAAAGGGCGACAAAACGCATAGGAATCTCCTTGGATTGAATTCCCCCATCATGCGCGGCTTTCGAAAACGTGACAAGCGGCTTACCCGCGAAAACACGGAGTTTATCCGCCGCCGGGCGCGATAAAAATTTGATCGTAAATCCAAGGGTAAAGGGTGGTCTCCCACCGAAAAATGAAAAACGCGATGGTCAACAGGAAGAACATTACGGACACGGCGCCCATTCGAATCATCCGCGAACGGTAACCCCGGCGCCGAGCCAAAAACGCGATCTCAAGAAAGATCAGCCCGAGCGAAATCGACCAATAGGGTAGAAACTTAATCGTGAGATAGAGGAATCGCATAAGTCCGGCGGCTTAACCGACGAACGACCGCAATGCTGCGACTTGATCTGTTTTTTCCCAGAAGAAGTCCGCGTCTTCACGGCCGAAGTGGCCGTAGGCGGCGGTCTTCGAATAGATCGGGCGCAGAAGATTGAGCGACTCGATGATGCCGGCGGGACGGAGGCGGAACGTCTCGCGAACGGCGGCTTCGATTTTTTCGATCGGAGCTTTCTCGGTTCCAAAAGCATTCACGTTCACCGAAACCGGATCGGCGACGCCGATCGCGTAAGCAAGCTGGACCAAGCACTTATCGGCCAAGCCGGCGGCGACGATATTTTTCGCGACGTAGCGGCCCATGTAACTTGCCGAACGGTCGACTTTCGAAGGATCTTTTCCGGAAAATGCGCCACCCCCGTGGGCGCCGTGGCCGCCGTAGGTGTCGATGATAATTTTACGACCGGTGAGACCGCAATCCCCCATCGGACCGCCGATGACGAATCGGCCGGTGGGGTTAATCAAATACTTTGTCTTGTTGTCGAGCAGGTGGGCAGGAATCGTTTTTTTCACGACTTCTTCGATGATCGCTTCGACAATTTGTTTTTGCGAAATTTCTTCGTCGTGCTGCGAGGAAACGACAATGGTGTCCACGCGCTTAGGGATGTTGTTTTCGTACTCGATCGAAACCTGGGTCTTACCGTCGGGACGAAGCCATCCGAGCGTCCCGTTTTTCCGGACTTCGGAAAGACGGAAGGCGAGTTTGTGGGAAAGATCGATCGAGAGCGGCATGAAGTTTTCAGCTTCGCGAACCGCGTATCCGAACATGATGCCTTGGTCGCCGGCGCCTTGTTCTTTCTGATTATGCAGTCCTTCGCCGACGTTCACGCCTTGCGCGATGTCGGGAGACTGGCGATCGAGCGTGACCATGACGGCGCAGGTCTTGAAATCAAATCCTTTACGAGAATCGTCGTAGCCGATCTTCTCGATCGCTTCGCGCGCGATATGGGCGTAATCGACCCGCGCATTCATCGTCACTTCGCCTGCGATCACGACCAATCCGGTCGTCAGAAGCGTTTCGCACGCGACTCGCGAACGAGGATCTTGGGTTAAAAGCGCATCCAAAATGGCGTCAGACACTTGGTCTGCCATTTTATCCGGGTGGCCTTCAGTAACGGATTCCGACGTAAAGAGATAATGGCTCACGTTCGATGGTCTCGTGTTGAAAAAACGCGATTAATCGATGTGGATCGGGAACTTCGGCGTGGTGCCTTTGTTCTGCTGGTCTTTTTTACGAGGCTTGCCCTTGTTGTGAGCGCGGACTTTTCGAGCGTTGCGGGTTTTCCCAGTACGAGACGACATGGCGTTTCCTTTGGTCGATTCTTAAAAAATTAATCTAAAAGAGAGGCGAACTTAGCTTAATCGGATCGGTCGGTCAATCGACGTCCTTGGCTTGGAGAGAAACTTGCGAGGCACCCGGAGCAACCGCCCCACCCGGAGGAACGAAGAATGAGTCGAGGAATTCAAATTTCAAGAATAACGCATCGCGCTGCATCCATCCTCATCTTTGGTCTGGCCTTATTTACGCCCTTTTCTCCGCCGCTAGCAGCCCCACTCCCCCCGCCCCCGCCCGATCCGGAACATCGGCCGGCGGTGATCCTCTCTTTAGGCGAGCAAAGATGGATCTCCCTACCCGGCCTGGTTCGCTACTCTTTGGGCGCTCCCATGCTCCGGATTCTCCCATCGCCCGGGGGCCGAAAAGACGTCCTTCTCGCGAAAGCCGTCAAACCGGGCATCACCGATCTCTGGGTCTGGAAAAAAGACGGTTCCACCGAGCGCCGGTCGATCGAAGTCCGCGACTGGAAACGCGGGCGGGTGGGAGAACTCGAAAACCGGTTAGGAGATCTCAAGGAGCTTGAGGTTTGGGTCGTCGGAGACCCCGAAAAAGGAAAAGCGAAGTATCTGATCCAAGGCACTGTCACGGGAGAAGCCGAAGCAAAACGCGTGGGCCGCCTGCTCGAAGCGTTTCCCGAGCGAGTCGAATCGAACGCTGTGCTGTCCGACGGGCTATTCCTACCCACGGTGAAAAAACTCGAGGCTTGGATCGCCCGCTCCAAATGGCGGGAAGACCTGGAACTCGTCGCTGATCCCGAAAATCGGTCGATCGCCGTTCGCGGCGGTCTCCCCGATCCCGGTTCAAAGTCGGAAATCGTTCGCTCGTTGCGCGGAATCGCACCTCTCGCCCGGCTAGAAATCGATGCGATGCCGGACCGCAACCCGACGATCCATTTCAAAGTCTTTCTCCTCGAACTGCGCAAAAACAAATCCCGTTCGCTTGGACTGGATTTTCCCGGCATCATCCCCAACGCACTTCGAATCTCAAGCATCGGCATCCATTCCGCACTCTCAATCGAGGCCGCGATTCACGCGCTCGAAAACGAGGGCGCCGCCCGCGTCCTTTCCCAACCCGAACTCGTCGTTCGTGCGCCCGGCGAAGCCGAACTTTTCGCCGGGGGCGAGGTCCCGATCCAGTCCCGCACCGTCTATAGCTCGAAAGTCGAATGGCGGGCCCACGGTCTAACACTAAAACTGAAGGTTCATGCCGCCTCCGGCAGACGCGTCCGCGCCGATATCCATACGGAGGTCAGCCATCTGGACGGAAAAATCGGGCCCGACGAAATCCCGGGTCTGCAGGCGAATCGGATGAAGACCCAGGTCGACGCGACCTTCGGCCAACCTCTCCTCCTCTCGGGACTTCTCCAAGAAGGCGTCAAGCGTGCCGCTCGCGGACTTCCTTATCTAAAAGACATCCCCGTCCTGGGGCAGCTTTTCGGATCTCGCGATTACTTGGAAAATCGATCTGAGCTCGTTGCGATCCTCCTTCCTTCGCGAAACGTCCCCGCCGCTCCTACGATTAGCGCCGGAATCGAACGGCCGACTGGAAACGTACCGCTCCCGCGCGACTGGTTAAGCCCCCAAGAAGAAATCGCGCTTCGAGCGTCGCCGGACTTTCCGTGGAACGCATTTGCCGATAGTGCGGACGCCGAGGGTGCGGCGTTCTCGCTTCCGGAAGAATTCGAAGACGAGGTGCAGCCATGACCGCGGAATCCCTGGCGACGGTTTCGCTTTCGGACTATCTGCCGGTGCTTTTGGCCGATGGCCGCGCAACGGACATTTGTTTCGGCCCGGGCACGCTTGCCGTCGATCGGGGCGAGGGCCTACGCCGGGATCCGTCCTTTCGGGTAGGCGAAGACGAAATCCGCACGTGGATCCTTCACGAGATTTCCCGGGCCGGAAAATCCTTCGACGCAAAATCTCCCTTCGTCGACCTCGTTCTGCCCGCGACCCCTTCGATTCGTTTTCGCCACCGATGCCACGCCGTTTTTCCGCCGCTTTCTCCGGCGGGCGTCTTAATCTCGCTTCGGAAACTTCCGGAACCAGGAGCGACCGCCACCGTCTGGCAAGACTCGCCCTACTATCCTCTACTTCGGCAAATCGTCGCTCGCCACGAAACGATCCTGATTGCGGGATCAACCGGCTCGGGGAAGACGCGATTGATGAACGAGCTCTTGGGGGAGATTTCCCCGCACGAACGGATTTTGGCCCTGGAAGACACGCCGGAACTCGCGCCCCTCCATCCCCAGTTCTTCCCGCTCGTCTCGCGGACCGCGAATGCCGATGGATTCGGCGAGATCACGCTGCGTACTTTGTTGAAACAAACCTTGCGCATGCGGCCCGATCGCATTGTACTCGGAGAGGTTCGTGGGAACGAAGTGCTCGATCTCCTCCAGGCGCTCAACACCGGCCATCAAGGGACGCTCGCGACGCTCCATGCGAATTCTCCGCGCGAAGCGCTCAAACGACTCGAGGTCCTCTGCTTACTTGCGGCCGGGGCTTCGCTTCCGCTTTCCGCGCTTCGTGAGCTTTTGGCGGGAGGAATTCGATGGCTGGTCCAAGTCGAGCGCACGCCGGAAGGAAGACGAGTGCGTGAACTCGTCGAGATCGCGGGCCGAGAAGGAGACACGATCCTCCTTCGACCACAGCTTCCCTCGTTTCAATTGCCGTAACTGGGTTTCGCTTACGTGCACGGGCTCGGACATAAAGTAGGCTGATGCGACGGCCGCCACGACGTTGATCCAGGCGAAACGCGCGGAGAAGATCACTAAAATTCTCCCAAGCTTGCGGACATCGAGAGATAAAGCGCGAAACCTAA
Organism: uncultured Bacteriovoracaceae bacterium; assembly: GCA_964485835.1. Classification (GTDB taxonomy): domain Bacteria; phylum Bdellovibrionota; class UBA1018; order UBA1018; family UBA1018; genus JACMQW01. The sequence continues at coordinate 561 of CAZAKW010000049.1, read as the reverse complement.
AAGCGCGAGGATTCCCGGCGCAGTGAGGATGAAAAGAGGCTGGAGAGCGCGAGTCGGGAGCAGCGCAAGCTCGCGGTCTTGAAACGCGCGCATTTCGGTGCGTGCGGTTTCAATCGCGGATTCGATTCGCTCGGAACACGGTTGGCCGTCCCAAAGGGATGCCTGCACGGCTTTTTTGAAAGCATACCCAGCCGTAACCAACGATTCGCGCAGACTCTCCGGGCGCTTTGCCGGCGCGGCGTCTGCGACGGTTCGCCAAGGATCGCCGCCCCATTCGGTCACCAAAGACGACGGCAACATCGCAAGCGACTCCGTCCACGCACGATCCGGAGCCCGGCCCGCGCGAAGCAGCGCCAGGCATCGTTCGCCGAAGATCAGGACGCTGAGCATCCATTCGCGTTCTGAGATTTTCAACCCGCCCCACCTCGCTTGCTCGACCATCCTCCAGATCCACGCTCCGGAAAGAAGACCCAAGCCTGCGGCAGCGGCCGTGATAAACCACCACGCAGTGCCCGCCGCTTCGACCTCGGGTAAAAGCATGCGAAGCACGAGCGCGAAAAT
>CAZAKW010000048.1:7728-12892 GCA_964485835.1 uncultured Bacteriovoracaceae bacterium | reverse complement strand
AGCGGAGAAATCCGCGGCGTAAAATCAGACGCGACATCTTTCTTGAAAATTTCCGGGGTCGGAAAAGAAATGGAGGAGAGAGAGGGATTCGAACCCTCGAATGGTGTTACCCATTACACGCTTTCCAAGCGTGCGCCTTCGACCACTCGGCCACCTCTCCACCTTCGTTCGTGAGAAGAAAAGATTTCCAAAGCCGTGATTTCCGCCTGGTCGTGCGAAGGTCACGTTTCGTATTCGTCTAAAATCGGAAAAATCCGACCCCGCGCAAATCCGAACTAGCTTGAAACCAGTACCAGATTCTTACCTTCGGTTTCTTTGGCGAACAAGCGGTTTGCCGTCCCTACGGCGGTTAACGACGTTGAGTATCTGCTCGCGGCAAGCTTGGGAGATGTTTTCCGGAGAAGGAACCCGGATCGCGTTTCACGGTCGATACGCTTACTGATCTTGGTTCCGGATTTTTAGATTAAAGTAATAAATTCAAATGGTTGTCCTATTTTCCCGCCCTTGTTCTCGGGGTCGCGGACAAATGAGAGGGCAGTCCCCCTTGTATTCAGAAAATAAATACTGTATTACTTCGCTCAAGTAATGTTACCCCCTTTTCCTGCCGCCTGCCTTCGCTAGGAGTTTCCGCCATGAAAATCAGAATGAATCTTATCGCTCTTCTTCTATCCTTTGCGCCCCTTGCGGCAGTCCATGCAGCACTCCCCGAGGGAAGCTTTCGCGGGGAAAGCGAAATGACGGGTGTTCTAGGGAACGCCGACGCGTTCGCCTTTATCATCCGAAACGATCCAAAAACGGCCGCGCGCTCCTACGGCGTGCTGATGCACTACGACCGGATCAACTATACGAATTTTACGGGCACGACGGCGGTCGTGAAGTGGGTACCTCGGATGTGGGTTTACCAGATCGAAGAGTTGAGCGAGCTCAGATACCGCCTCACCCCGCTGACCGTGGACCGCCGAGGAAATGCAGTTCCGAATTGGTCGATTCCGTCGAACGTGCTGGTTCTCGAAGAGGCCGGATCGCTTGAAGGCGCAACAATCAAGCTCGATCGCTTTGAAACCATTCAATTCAAGGGCACCGTGATCTCCACCTGGGAGGACTATGTCCCGGGTAAGTACTTTCGCTCGGTCGATTCGAGCGGGATGGATTATTTTAAGAAAGACTGCGTGAATACCGTCGTGAATCCGGATCGCTCGATCGAATTCGATCTGGAAGAGGTCGCCGGAAAATTTTCGATGGTTGAAAGCATTCCGGGAATCTTTACGTTCGTTAGCCGGGACGGCGCGGGCGGCGATAAAGCGGAGATCCGCTCTAAGATCGGGGTTTTCATCGACATCATGAATTGGAAGAAAATTGCGGGTATCGAAACGCCCTTTCAAACGAACGAGTTAATGATCGCCGATTCCGAAAACCCGTCGAACGTCGGCTTCTTGTACCAGCGGGTTTTTAAATCCGAAGACGCTCAGAAAGAATCGACCTGTCGTTAAGCGATCGAACAAAAAAAGGGAGCGGGGATGGCCCCGCTCCCTTTCGTAATTGGGCGAAGTCGCCGACCCGCTAATTATTCCAAGGGTTGAAGGCCGTTTCGATTCCTTTGAGTTTGGATTCCAATTCCGGCATGTGGCGGATGATGATCTGATGCATGAGACCTTCGTTGTCGATCCATTGCAGGCCTGATTTCGTATAGAACTCTTCCCGGTAGTCGGCTGTGTAGAATCGATCAGCCATTAGCCTTCGAGAGGCCATCAGGATAAAAATTTGGAACTGGGTTTCGCCGAAGCCGAAGTTTTTAGGGCGAACTTCTTCGGCAAGCGTTCCCACAAGAAGATCGATCATTTCGACGTTGTCGTTTCCTTTCCGATCTTTCCCGTAGATCGAAGTCAGTTTCTTTAGAATCTCCGCTTGCCGCGCATCGCGAGGCTTGTCGGCATCGAAGAAATCTTCGTATTTCTTGATGGGCTTAAGGCCGATCGCCCTTCGGAATTGGTTATAGCGCGGAACGCCCCGTTCGCGGTCACGAATGATATCGACCATCCCTAGATCCATGATTCCATGCCCGGGGATCGTCAGATTCTGCATGAAATGGGGGATGTTGTTCAGGACGATTTGGCCCGGTTTCTGGGTGCCGAACGAATAGAACAGATCTTTGAGGTCGTTCTTCTCCATGAAAGCGTAGCTCTTGTCGTTCCGTGTCTCCATAAAGGGGTGCTCGACGGCAGCGCGCTGATTCGAAAGTTTCTTGAGCCGAATCGTCTCGGGAAGAAGCGAATGGAGGCGATAAACCGAAGTGAACTCCTCAGTGATGCTAAAAGGGACTCCGGAATTATCGGTTTTTTCGCCGACGATACCGCTGACTACTTGTCCCATGTTGACCAAGTTCCAATCGGTTTTATTCAAGCCCGGGATGTGCCGGATCGCTTTCCAGGAGTTTGGATTCACGAGACCGTACCAATTCGCGAGCATCCCCTTTTTGAGGGTACGATTCGCCAAGATTGCCGGTGTCCATTCCACGGTATGGATTTTCGCCATGAGCGCGGCATTGACGAGTCGAGCAGTCTGGAAGACTTGCTCGTCAATCCCTTTTGCATCCAGAACGAGGACCTCCTTGCCGTTGGTCCACGTGTATTTACCCGTTTTGGCGTCGAACTTAACGTGCTTTTTCACAAGCATATCGGCGATGGTATTGTGTTCAAGGACGAAAAGATGGTGGAGCATGCTCAGCCCGACCCACCAATTGTCGCGGAATCCGGTTACTTCGTAGCCCTGATTCTGTTTGTTGTTCGCGATATTGAGATTCGTATCCTTGGGAAGAAGTTCGCGGCCATTCACCTTAACCGTGCGCATTTTTCCGCCTTTAAAGGCGCGTACTTGGGTTTGTTCGGCGAGGCTGCTACCGTAGACCTGGGAGCCATCCCACCAATGGGTCACCTCGTTGATCGTCGTTTTTCCAAAACTCTGTTTGTACTGGCGAGCAGGATGGTCGTTTTCTTTGGTGCGTTCGACTATGGACGCCGACTCGTCTTTGCCCGTCATGCCCGGAACGCGGATCGGGTTTTGTTCCATATTTCGACCGTGAGTGAGCCAATCGTGATTCATGAACTGGATCCAGCTCGCTGCAAGCATGTTCAAGAAAGGGACTTCTTGGACGATCGGTTTCCCGTTCTTGTCTTTAGCGCGGCTTAAGAGTTCATTTGAGATTACGGCCGGATTTGGATTCAATAGATTCAGATGCGCGTCTTGGTCGATGAATGCCGGCGGAACGTTTCGGCCAAACGCGACGCCCGCTGCTCCGACCCGCGGGCCGGAGGTATCGTTACACGTTCCGTCTGCGGTGCGAAAGCGCGTTGCTGCCGCGTCACAGGTGATCGCGCCGTAGCTTTGGTAGTCAATGTGCGGATCGTGCAGGTTCTTCTCGAAAAGTTCCTCGCGAATTTTCTTCAGCATCAGCATTCCGCCGATCGAACCTTTTTTGGACCAGGTCGTCCAAGGATCGTCCCCTTCCCCGGCGGGAGAGCGCGTCGGCGATAGCGAAGCCGCCTCGGACGGATCGTTCACAAAACCGGTCTTATCAAACGTTTTCAACGAGTTTGTCGCACAAGCCGCGAGAGTTAGTCCCGCTACGACCGTAATTCCACCCCAGTTTTTTTTCATATTCTCTCCACGCCACTGTTCGTGGCCGCTTGTTCATCAAGAGCGATGCTCGATGAAATTAAACTCACCTCGAATATCCTAAGTGATTAGTAGACGCATTCGCATCCCTTGAATTTTGACGATCGCGCGGAGTTCAGAAGAACTCTTGCTAACTCGTCCTAACTCTCGGGCCATTCCTTCGAAATGAGATGAAAAAAGTGCCGAGTTGAAAACCGGAGATTGTATTGTCTAATACTGTAGGGCGAAGCTTCGGGCGCTTTTGAATCTTTCAGAGGGATGAATTGAAAAAAGCACACGCAATAATCGGGATGATAGCCGTCGCTACGGCGGTCGTCATCGCTATTTCTCAGAATGAGAATACGGAGTGCTCGCGCGGACTTGCTTCCGCACCGGTCGATTATGAATCCCTTACGGCCTGCGAGAAGCAGGCGCTGCTTTGGGAAAAAATCCAGGCCACCGAATACGAAGTGCTGCCGAAGCTTTGCAAGTTCGGCGTCTCGGAGTTGGGCTCCATGGCCGTTCAGGAAATCGGACTGAAGTCTTCTCGCGCGTCGGATTTCGCGCCGGAGGGATGGACAAAATTTCTCCATCGTCGCGCCTCGGTGGCCAAAGTTAAGATCGTCGCCCGCAGCGGGCTCTATTCCGGTATTTTTCAAGGAGCGGAATGCGGCCTTCTTCGACTTTCGCTGACTTACGCGGCGTCGGGATCTCGTCCAGTCGCGCCAGGGCTCGCGTTGAAAGTATTTCGATCCGGCGCTCCGTCGGCTAACGTATCCGCGTTGGTCTCCCTCCAAGGCCAGGGTAAGGATTTCGACTTTTTTCGCCATCCGATGTCGAACATCGTTCCGTTTGGGAACGGCATCGGCCAGGAATTGGTCCATTGGATCTTCCAAAAGGTCTCGAACTATCCGGAAGAGCTTTTGTTAAGCGACCTGGCGGCGGTTGAAAGTTCAGGACTAAAGCCACATCGGATCGTTTCACCTCGGCAAATTTTCTTTGTCCCTGTTACTGGCTCGAAGGGTGGGAGCGAAGAACATGATTTCCGACAGGATCTTTCTGAGATCCCTTCCGGCTCGACCGTATATCGGATACATGCGCTTCCGGAAGAATACGCCGATTTCGATTATGCGGATTACGACGCTGCCAAGGCCTCGGAATTTTTAAGCGAATCCGTTTACATCGCGGATGTCGTTACGACCTCGTCCTTCGTCTCTTCTTCGTTCGGGGACGACGGAATATTTTTCCGCCACGAACTCCGTCCTTAGCCCAAAAAGTCGCTTTCTTAGGCTGGCACCGCGTATGCAGTTTCAGCGGGTAAAGGAGCACTTTTATGCGCGCAACCATGCTTATTGGACGAATTCTTTTCTCTCTCATCTTTATCCTTTCCGCTTTTGGCCATTTTTCCCAAAGCACGATCGATTATGCGGCAAGCCAGGGGGTTCCTTACCCTGGCCTCATGGTCCCGCTTTCGGGTGCCATTGCTTTGGCGGGGGGGCTTTGTATTCTGCTT
>CAZAKW010000048.1:0-7718 GCA_964485835.1 uncultured Bacteriovoracaceae bacterium | reverse complement strand
AAGGTCGGAGGATGGTTACTCGCCCTATTTCTCATCCCCGTAACGTTTATGATGCATCCGTATTGGCTGATGGCCGATCCAGCAGAGGCGATGCTCCAGCAACAGATGTTCTTTAAGAACTTAGCCTTGCTTGGGGGTGCCTTTACGTTCGCCTATTTCGGTTCCGGGCCATTTAGCCTCGACGCTAAAGCCGAACGAGCTGATCGCGATGTGCTGGCGAGCGATACTCGTCCGGGAGTTCGCCCGGGCCACGTGACTGCTGACTCAATTCCTGGAACTTCCATTCCGACCTCGCTTCGCCGCGAAACGGACGCGAAAATCGATCTGAAGAAAGTGAACGAGCGAGAGATCACCTCTTCAAAAACCTGGTAAACGTGGAGGGAAGTCTTTCCGTCAAAATAGGCGGCAAACGCCCTTCAAAAGGACGTTAAGCGTCTTCGCGTCGCGATCGGCGAATCAGCACTGGGGTCGGTTTTTTCTCGGTGGCTTCGACGGTTTTCGTAGGCTCGGGCGTGGCTTTGCGCGGCCGCTTCACTGGTTCGTCTTCTTTCGCGAGGATCTCGGCCCATTCCTCGCGGCTTGGCGCTCGACGTTCCTCGGCCCAGCTTTCACGATGGTTCATCATCGGGGTGTGCGCATCCCAGCAGGAGACGCTACAAAATACGAGTCCCGTCCGCTTCCGGTTGCACGTCGAAACATTGCAAACCCAATAGAGGGTTTTATACCCGATTGGTTTTTTGCAGCTGCTGCATTTCTTCCAATCGGTTTCCACGGTTATGCTCCCGAAAGGCGCGATTTAAGATCCGTCCACCAAGGGATGTTTTTGCGGGTCGTGGGGAAACGCTTATCCTTTAGGTTTCTCACCAAGCGCCGCACTTTCGAACGGTCCGCGTTTGAGTTTCCGTCCGCCCATTGAATTCCCACGAACTGGGAATTCGGTCCGCTGGAAAATTCCCAAACGACTTTCGCTTTCAACTGGTAAACGACGCCTTCGTATTGGAATTCAAGATCAACGATTTCGTTCGTCAGAAAATCTTTTTCCGCCGTATCCACGCCGGCGCCGCCCACGGCGAGGTTCTCGATCTTTGCTTTGCAGGCTTTGCCACCGACGCGGACGATTGATGCTGGAAATCCGACGACGTACCGTGGATCGGTCTCCCACCACCGCACTCGCGGATTAAAATAGACCATTCGAGTGCGAGGACGAACGAGGTAAGCAATCACGGCCGCGCAAAGCAAATTGGTCATCACGAGCGGAAACACCGGGTCGGTTTGGTTCGAAGCGACGAACTCGATTACCCCGCGCACGATCAAATAGACGCAGCCCACGATCACGAAGTAATATCCCGTGCGTCTCGTAAGGAGGAGGAGGCCGCCGAGAAGAATGGGCAAGACGAAGATCTCAAATTTTCTCAGTTCCGGCGTAAGCGCGAAGATCTCATTCGCCGTCTGGGAAATCGTCAGACCGTAAAAAAACGATGCGACCACGATGTAGATTAAAGGGGAAAGAAACTGGAGTACCGCCAATAATAAGATCGGCCACGGCCTACGATTCATGGGAGTGCTTCCTCGACGGGATTAGACTGCTCTTTCAAATACTTTACGGTGTTTAGAAGCGCTTGGCCATCGCGGGAAAATTGACGGAAACGAGTGAAAATTCGATTTAATCTATCCGACCGTCACTTTCGAAGGCGCATGCTCGTAATCTCTATAGGTGGCTAAGATAGCCATAAGAGCGCTCTCATGGAAAGGAGAACGAAGATGGAAGCATCACTCAATCCGGGCTCCGTAGCGGCGGTGGTAGCGGGCCTTTGTTCGGGGATTTTAATCTTCGGGGGAGGTGTGTCTACGACCGCGATTGCAAGCATATTGGGGCGGGGAGGCGATAGTCCTCGCAACGAATGGGTGCAACGACGTCAAGAAGCTCGCATTCAAGCCGATCGAGACGCCAAACAAATTCAGGTCGAAGAAGAACGGCTTCGCCTGAAGGAAATGGAAGAAGAACGGCGCCGGAGCGAACGAACCGGAAAAGTTGAAAAGGAGAACACGTGCAAAAACTGTTAGAGCATTTCCCGCTTGATGCTCGTCAAGACTAGGCTGGATCCGGTTCGGATCCAGCCTTTCTTTTTTCCGTCGCTCGTTTCGCAAGCTTTTCGTGGTAGAAAATTTTGGTCGCCACATAAAGCGTCTTCGTCATCTCCGCGTAGACCGTTCCTTCGGAATCGCGATAGTCCAGCGGAAGATCAAAGCTCGTTTCCCCTTCGCGGGCGACCGTTTGGCGAAGCTCTTCTATAAAAGCGGGACTCAAGCGAAATCGCGCATACAGGGTTCGTGTGCCCGGTTTCTTAAACCGAATCTGGGCCGCCTTATCCCACACGACGTAGTCGCGACCTAAGATTTGCATGAGCAGGATCATGTAAAACGGATCGGTCGAAGCGTAGAGGCTCCCTCCGAAAATCGTGCCGACCCGGTTTCGGGTCCGCCAGTTCAGCGGTAACGTGACGTCGAGTTCGTGGAAGTCGGACGAGAGGTGCGTGATTCGTCCGCCGGTGCCTCGGATGCAGGGCCAGATATTCAAAACGAATCGAAAGAGTCTTGCGTAGGCTTTAGCGCGGAAGGGGGTCGACATACCCGCGAGGTTAGCATGAAAAAACGGGCCCGCGGTGGGGCAAGGAAGACGCATCTACCCGACCTAACGCATAAGCTCTGACCCCTTTAGGAAAGAAAAATCTGAATGGATACTTGGTTCTAGACCGGGTCTCGGCACGGGCGGGGTGGACTCCAGCACAATTGTTTAGAGCCTCGCGCCCCCTCCCGCGACTTGCCGATTAGAAAACATGTTTCGCCGGTTGGTCCTAGGCTGGATTGCATTTGAGATCGCGGTACTCGCAGGCGGGTACTTCGTGCTCTTTTATACTTCCGTGCCGACGCAAGCTTACGCGTGGGCGCTTGGGCGGATGGGCGCGGTGGTTACCGATGCGACCGGCTCGCTCAACGACGGAGTAACGATCGGTAAGATCGTCTGGAGCGATCCGAAGCAACCCGGGTTTTCCGCGACCATCGAGGGCCTTCGTTTCCAGTACAGCAAGGTCGACGAACTCTTTAAGCATCGACGGATCGCGATTGATCACTACACGATCGACCGGATGAACATACGCCTGCCTGAAAATTTCGCCCAGCAGAGAATTTCCGAATCCATAGTGAAAAAAGCGGATCCGTCCGCCCCGAGCCCAGGAGCGTCCGCGTCGGCAGCCGAGAACGCCAAGCCGGATGAATTCCAAAAGCTTAGCGCGATCCTCGTGGGCGGAGAACGCCCCTTGATCCGCGAACTGCATGTCGGCGAGATCCGAGTGTCCAATACGAAAATCGAGTATGTGAAATCGAACTCGTTCGGAGCCCCCACCGACGAATCGATCGAACTTTCCGAAGTCCTTTACCGCGATATGCGGTTGGGTCCTGGATTCTCGCTGGCCGAACTCGTCGTCGCGTCGCCGAAGTTCGAGGTGCGTGCGAAGGGCCTCGCTTTCCAGAAAGATACGGCGGCGATCGAGCGAGTCGAAGGAAAACTACGAACGGCGTGGGATCCGGACCACCTCCCAAAAGACTTGGAGTTTGCGATCAAATTCCAAGGCAGTCCTAAAGACCTTGCCGGTTTTCAAGCGTCGCTTGAAGCCGTTGGCGGAAAAATCCGCGCTCGTTTCGGCCCCCAGATGAAAACGTCGTTGGCGGTGACCGATCTGACGATTCGCGAACTCTATACCCAGCCGCTCCCGATCACGAAGCTTGAGTTTGAAATTCTCGAAACGCCTTTTATGAGGTTGATGATGGGCGCGGCCGAGATTCGGGGTGGATTCGAAATTGGCGGCCATCCTTTTCGATTCGGATCCGTGGGCGAACGCGCCCAGGACGAAGGCGTCGCGCTACGCGCGGTCGGTATCGCGGACGGTCGCCGATTCACCGTCGATATTAATCCACGCGCCAGTTCCAGGTCGCATCCGCCGACCGCGCCGTTAACTCTGCGCTCGAATTTCTCGCAAAGCGCCCAGGATAACCTCGCCGTGCTTTTGCATAAAGCGATGTACGCGGATCTAGACGACGTTCGGCGGATGGAAATCGATACGGAGTTGAAATATTTCAACCGCGGCGCCGACGCGGCTCCGAAGCGAGTCGTACGCGCGAAAGCGGTTCCCAAGAAGCAATCTCCGCGCGTCGTCCAAAAACCATCGGCCGCGAAACGAGCGCCGGCTTCTTCGAAACGCTAGTTACTTCGTACCCGGCTTAGTGATCCCGTCGGGCGGAAACTGCGATTGCCAGAAGGTGCTTGAACCCAAGTATTTCGCAAACGTGAGCGAGTCGTCGTAGCGCCGGGCGCAGGCGCGGAGGAGCTCGAACTGGTCGGCGGTCAGATTCGGCGTACTCTCCGAAACGAGAATAGTTTGTTCTTTGCCTTCCGCATTTTTGAAAGTGCAGGCGTACTCGACGGGTACGCCCGAAGTGGCCAGGCGATTTACTTTATACGAAATTCCTTGGTGGACGACGGTGCGGGAAGGGCTCATCGGGTTCATGTAGTTTCCTTAGGTTGAGAGTAAGCCTTCGACGGAGAGATATCTTTCTCCGGTATCGTAATTGAATCCAAGGACTTTTGCGCCCTTGGGAAGGTCGGGGAGTTTCTTGGCGATCGCCGCTAGCGCCGCTCCGGAAGACGGCCCGCAAAGAAGGCCTTCTTCTCGCGCCGCTCGCCGCACAAAGAGAAACGCTTCTTCTTTGGAAACTTCAATCGTGCCGTCGATTAAGGCGCGGTCCACGATCGGGGCGATAAATCCGGGCGAGATTCCCTGCAGAGGGTGGGGCGAGTGGGTGCCGCCGGAAAGAAGCGTCGAAACGTCGGGTTCGACGGCGTAGACTTTCAACTTCGGGAATTTCGCCTTCAAGACGCGCGCGACGCCAGTGAGGTGTCCCCCGGTGCCTACGCCCGTAATCATCGCGTCGAATCCATCGGGAAAATCAGCTAAGATTTCTTGAGCCGTCGTTTCTTCGTGTGCCTGGACGTTGGCGGGATTATCGAACTGGGCGGGCATCCACGCGTTCTTTTCCGCGGCGAGGAGTTCGGTCGCTTTCGCGATCGCGCCCTTCATCCCGGTTTCTTTCGGCGTGATTTCGAGTTTCGCGCCGTAAGCCACGAGCAATTTGCGTCGTTCGATACTGGCGGATTCCGGCATGCAAATCACGATCGGATAGCCTTTGACCGCCGCCACCATCGCAAGCCCGATGCCCGTGTTGCCGGAAGTGGGTTCGATAATCGTCATCCCGGGCTTGAGCTTTCCGGATCGTTCGGCGTCTTCGACCATGGCGAGCGCGATTCGGTCTTTGATACTGGCACCCGGGTTTTGGCGTTCGAGTTTCACGTGCACTTCGTATTCGGCGGGGAAGAGACGGTTGATGCGCAGGTGGGGGGTTTTACCGATTAACTCGAGAATCGTGCGGGCTTTCATAATGATCGCTCCTCCGGGGATTTTAGCCTAACGCCGGAGTGGGCTTGGCGCAGAGCGCTATTCGAGGACTATTAGGGATTTTAACCAGCAGCCACCCGGGCCTTAACTTACGCATAACTTACGCATACCCTAGGGAGATGGAGACCGAAGATCCGAAGCGGCTAACTTTAGCCGAGCTTCGCGAAAAAGTTGGGGCGATCGCGCCGCTTGATCGAAGACCCGGGTGGGCGCTTCCCGATTGTGGGTTGAGCCTTCCCCGCGGGTCGCTTGTCGAGGTTTTAGGCGCGGGCTCGCGCGAGTGGCTCTTTGGTATTTTCCGCCACCACGCGGAAACCCGCATCGCATGGATCGAACCGAAGCTAACTCTCTTTCCTCCGGCGGTTGCGCAGCGGGGAGTGGACCTTTCCCGAATACTTTTCTTAGAAACGGAGCGCGAGTGGAACTGGGCGCTGCTTCAATCGTTGCGCTCGAAACTTTTCCATTTCGCGATTACGCCGATTGGATTGGTGCCGACGCGGGGAACGGACGTTTTCCTGCGCAAGCTCCAGATCCAGGCCGAACGTTCGGGCACGACGCTTTTTTTTCTCTCCGAGACGGACACGCCGTTTTTCGGAATCACTTACCGCGTGCGGATCGAATCAAGCGGCGCCGTGCCCGAAGTCCTCAAGCGAAAGCGAGGTTAAGGTGGGTAGTTCGTCGCGTACGAAAGGACCGATTTACTTCTGCATCGCTTTTCTTCCCGTCCCGGGAAAAGCGCCTCCCGAAGTGGCCGCGATCGCGGAGGCCTGTCTGCGTTTCACTCCGGATTTAACTTTAAGGCAGGGTGATCGCCCGGCCCTTTTTCTCGAAACCGCGCGTTGCCAAGCGCTTTACTCGCCGGAGTCGTTGGAGGCACGACTCCGGCTCCTCCTTCGCGACTTCGGCGTCGCGCCGGGCGCTTATCGAATCGCGCGCGCCTCGTCGCTTCCGAAAGCGTGGCTCTGCGCGAATCACGCGCTTACGGAAGGAGAGATTGCGGGCGCGCCGATCGCGGCGATTGAAGATCTGATCGATCCGCTGGGCCACCGCGTGGACGACCGTCGCCGGATCGTCGCGATGGTCGAGGTTTTGTTCGTGCTCGGAATTCGGCGGATCGGCGCGATCCGAAAACTTCCGCCTGATTCGGCGGTCTCGCGGTTTGGCGGTCTTTACGAAAAGCTTTTGGAGGTTTTACTCGAAGCGGTCGCGCCCAATACGACCAGCGGCGGGACGGCGGATTTTCCGTGGGAGCGATTCCGGCCGGGCGAAAAATTTTTGGAGCGGATCGATCTTCCGCCCGACGATCCGGTTTGGGATTTGGAACCGACGCTTTTCCACGCGAAGTCGCTTTTAGACCGGATTCTAAAGCGCGCGTTTGGGCGTGGGAAAGCGCTCGTCGCGCTTGAATTTCGGATCGAATGCGAGCGGAAGCGAAACTCACGCGAAGTTTTCGCGGCGATTCCCCTTCGATTTACGTTTCCGCAGACGGCTGCCCCCATCGTCCTGCGCGCGCTTCGTGAAAAACTCGCCCACGAGTTTAATCGCCGCGAACTCGAGGCGCCGATCGCGGCCTACGAACTCGAAGCGGTGGAACTTACGCCCCGAAGCGGGATGCAGACTTCGTTTTTAGAAGGAGGCGAAGAGGCTTCGGTCCGCGAAGGGTTTCGCGACTTGGTTACGGAACTTGGAACGAAACTCGTGGTGGAAAAAGAATTATTTCAAGCCGAGCTGCGCGCGGCCTGGCGGCCGGAACGAAGTTGGCAGAAGGTCTTGAAGGATCCTTCGGAGTTGAAGGTGCTTTCGCTTCCCATCCCGGTTCGCCCGCTTCGTCTTTTTTCCCCGCCGGAGAGTCTTCGTAGGCTGGGTCGCTATTTTATCTGGAACGACAAGCGTTACCGGATTCGCGAGTTCGCCCAGATCGAGCGCCTCTCTGGCGAGTGGTGGGCGGAGGACGGCGGATTCACGCGCACGTATTACCGTGTCCGGGTCGAGGCTGTATCCGCGCTCGAAGCCCCACGCGAGTTTTGGATTTTCCGCGAGCAAACGAACGCGGCGGGCGAGGGGGGGCTTTTTCTGCATGGACTTTTTTGAAGCGGGCGGCGGCGACGGGCCGAACGAACAGGGTCGCGACGGAACGGAGCCGCGCGCTCCCTCGGCGCCCGCTTACGCGGAGCTTTTCGTCTATACGAATTATTCTTTTCTCCACGG
>CAZAKW010000047.1:939-12923 GCA_964485835.1 uncultured Bacteriovoracaceae bacterium | reverse complement strand
GATCCGTTACATTGGTTGTTCGAATTTTTCCGGATGGCATTTGATGAAGTCACTCGCGACCTCGGATCGTTACGGATGGAACCGCTACGTCGCCCATCAAGTTTATTATTCTTTAGTCGGTCGTGAGCTTGAATGGGAACTCATGCCGCTTGGACTCGACCAAGGGGTTGGGACGGTAGTGTGGAGTCCGCTTGCGGGCGGTGCGCTTTCCGGAAAAGTCCGCCGAGGCTCGCCGCCGGGGGCGGGAACGCGCTTGGGCGCGAAAGAGTTCGTGCCTTACGAGGAAGAGCGGTTATTCGGTGTCGTCGAGGCCCTTGACGTCGTCGCGCAAGAAACGGGGAAAAGTATTCCCCAGATCGCGTTAAATTGGGTGCTCGCTCGTCCGACGGTCGCAAGCATCGTGATCGGCGCGCGGAACGAAGAACAGCTTAAGCAAAATTTAGGCGCGCTCGAATGGAAGCTCGAACCGAAATGGATCGAGCTCTTGGACCAGGCGAGCGAATCAAAGAAAATTTATCCATACTGGCACCAAGCGTGGTTCCCGGAGTTGAATCCTCCGATCGTGTAATCGGCGGCGATTTATGCGATCGTTTGGCCATGGTTTCACGATCTTCGGTCGAGTTTCGCGCCCTTCCCCCCGCCCTTCGAAGCATGGTCAAGCAAAGCGTCGCTTTGCTCGGCGAAGTGCTTCGCGAAGAGTTAGGCGACAAAGCGTATCGACGAATCGAATCGGTGCGAAGCCGGATGGCGAAAATACGTATGGCCTCGGGTACGGAGACGGAACGGGAGCTTCGCGCGGTTTATACGCTGCTCGAAAAGCTTTCTTCGGACGAACGACGGGCGTTCGCTCGTGCCTATACGTTGATGTTTGAGTTGATGAATGCGTGCGAAAGCGCTTACCGGACCCACCGACTCCGCGCGCGCGTGCCCGTGCCCGTGCACGCGGAGCCGCGACGGACTTCCCAAGCGATATTCTACGTCCTCACGGCCCACCCGACGGAAGCGCGTTCACCCGACAATATCGAAATCTTTCACACGCTCCAAAACACGCTGATCGGAGCCTACGAGGCCGGGTTTTCGGCAAACGAATCCAGACTGCGAGCCTTGCTCGCGATCGCCTGGCACATCAAGATCGTCCGCTACCGTAAGCCGCGCGTGCAGGACGAGGCGGAGCATATATATTCGGTTGCCCTGCGCGACGAAAATCTTTCGGAATTGATTCGATATGCCCAGTCGGAAACCCCCATCTTTCTCAGAAGCTGGGTTGGAGGCGATAAAGACGGGCATCCCGGAGTGAACGCGGCGGTGATGCAGGCGAGTTTGCAGCTTTCGCGGGCCCGGCTTCTTGCCTACGCCCAGGCGCGTACGCTCGAGGCCGTTCGTTTGGTCGAGTGGACAGGCAACCGAAAACTTTTACAACAAGCGAAAAACATCAAAAGACTTTTGACGAAGATTCGTCGGGTTTCTTCCGGGGATGGTCCTCGTGTCGCGCGGTTGCACAAAGCGCTGGGCGAGTGGGCGGAAGCCTATCTCCGAGAGATTGGCCCCCTTCCGGGCCCGCTTCTGCAGCTGCGGCAGTTTTTAAGATCGTTTCCCGGCTTCGTTGTGCCGCTCGAACTACGGGAGGATTCGTCCGAACTGCTGTCCGATCGCACGGGGAAAACTCTCGCGATCGGTGGAATGTTGCGAAAGGTACGCCAGATCGCGGGCGGCGTCGATCCGCGCTGGTACGTTCGCGGGATGGTCGTGAGCATGGCTTCAACCACCGAACACGTCCGAATTGCGGCGGAGATCGTGCGAAAAAATGCGGGCGATCCGCGGATCCGAATTGTGCCCCTTTTCGAGGAGCGAGCCGCGCTTGAAAACGGACACCGCGTCGTTCAAGAAATTTTACGGGATCCGAAGCTAAAGCGATTGATCCGCGAGACTTGGGCGGACCGCTTCGAAGTGATGTTGGGATATTCGGATTCGTCCAAAGAGTCAGGCGTTTTGCAGAGCCGGCTCGCGATCGTTAAAGCGATGGGGAAGATGGACCGCGTTTTCACGAAGGCCAAAGTCCAGCCGATTTTCTTTCACGGTTCGGGCGGGAGCATCGATCGCGGCGGCGGTTCGGTTTCGGAGCAAATGGCGCCGTGGCCGAAGAGCGCGCTCGCCGTTTACAAGGCGACGATCCAAGGTGAGATGGTCGAGCGGACGTTTGCGAGTCCCGAGATCGTTCGGAGTCGGCTTTCGAAGATCTCGAACGCGTCTACGAGTTCCGCGAGCGTGCGGGCGGCGAAGCCCAGCCGCGCGCTCGATACGTTCGCGAAGCTTGCGGCAAGCCACTACGCAGAGACAATCGAAACGCCACGATTCTTGAGAATGGTCGAGGCGGCGACGCCGTATCGTTATTTGAGTGCGCTTAAAATCGGCTCGCGCCCGTCTAAGCGCGCGGGGGTGCTTGCTGTGTCTTCGCTGCGCGCGATTCCTTGGGTTTTGTGTTGGACCCAAACCCGGGTTCTATTCCAGACCTGGTGGGGAATCGGAACGGCGTGGGAAGAAATACCGAAGTCGGAGCGGGCGGTCTTGCGCCGCGAATTCAAACGGAATCCTCTGTTTAAATCTTTCGTCCAGGCACTCGGTTTTACCCTCGCGAAAGTTGAGCTTCCGGTTTGGGAGGTGTTTTTGGAAAAGTCGGGTTTGCCCGAAGAGGAGATTCGCCATTTTCGAGCCTTGTTCCGAAAGGAATTCGCCGCCACCCGGAGATTCTTCCAAGGGGTGACCGGAAAGAAGGATCCGCTTTGGTTCCGTCCGTGGTTAGGGGAGAGTATCGAGTTGCGGGCCTCGCTGATCCATCCGCTCAATCTTTTGGAGATTCTGGCGCTTCGGGAAGAGGATTTACCGCTGCTTCGCTTGTGCGTAACGGGCGTCGCAAGCGGGATGCTCACTACCGGATAGGGGGCTTCCTAGGCTCCTCGCTTGACTCTCCGGCGCGGAGTCCTTAGTTCTAGGGAGAGACGTCTGGGGTCCCATAGTTAAATGGATATAACAGCCCTTTCCTAAAGGGCCGTTCCAAGTTCGATTCTTGGTGGGACCACCATTTTCATTTTTCCAAATTTACCCCAGTGGGAATTTTTAGCTCTCTCCGGCTCGTCGGGCATCCATGCCCTGCGCCTTCTTGCGCATCCTGCGCGGCGGCGGTCGCAGAGAGCTAAAAATTCCCACTGGGGTAAATTTGGAAAGGTCAGATTGCCGCCCCACCAAGAATCGAACGAGATTTGTCGGCCGTTTCGGACGCCGGAGGAGTCGGGAACGGTAAGGCGCACAGGAGGTGCGACTTAGACAAATGTCCATGCCGAGTATTTCCGGCAGGAGCCGGAAATGCGAAGGCCGATTCTTGGTGGGACCACCATGTCAATATTTGCCGCCTTCTTAAAAGGGTCTCCGATAGTAACCCAACGAGAGTGCCCCTCATTTTGATGAAGAGCTCTCTGAGCTTGTGCGTAGGACACTATTGTAAACATTATTCGCACGGTGAATCGAATATCCTTGCGTGATTCGCATCATAGATTCTGCGATCTTCAGTTAGGCGTTCATCTGGATAGCGATCATTCATTTCTTTGAATCCTTCACGAAAGCCGTTCCAAAGCGCTTGCCGCATGATTTCGCAGTCAACTTTCCCCGTCGGATATATTCCCGAGTGTTTGGCCATCACAACCATGAGCTTCCCGAGTTGCCAAAAATTTACGCGTGTCTCCGGATCCGCGAGAAAAAAAACTAGCGTTCCGAGGATCGCGATCGTGTATGCACCCTGAAAAGCATATATGCCGGCATCGATCGACCCCGTGATTCCGTAGCGATCAAAAATTTCCTTTCTGAGTTCCGGAGAAAGTTCTTTAAGCGACTTTGGATGGCTAATCTTATAGCGATTTTTAAGGTCATCCGTCATACGGACGAGGTTCGAATATTGCGTCCGCGGGAGCACCGCCGGAAATCCGGTGGTTGCGATCCAAAACGAATTCCACGCAGTGATTCGGATCGAATCGTAGAGGACCGGATGCTTCGCGGCCCAAAGCTTGAAACCACTAAGGACACGCGGGGTACGCAGAAACCCCAGCTCACGAAGTCCGTCGACGACGGCCCCTTCACCGAGACGGGTTTCGATATGTCGATAGATCGTCGACTCGACGGAGAGTGGTAACCCGCGGCGGATCGATTTCTGAATTCTCGAGTTCGGCCATGGGGGATTCGATACGAGATAGAGCTCAGCGAAAAGCGTGCGGAGCCTCGGAATTGTCAGGTCTTTCGGCTCCTTAACCTTCTCGACGGCGCGCGCGAGCCGCTCGAAGGTCTTTGGATCTTTCTCGACTATCTCACCGACGCGAAGAACGTCGTATCCACCTCGTTCGCCCGCGGTCTCAAGAATTGCCAGGACATCCGCTGGCGCAAGTGGGCGTCGTTCAATCGTCAAAGGTTCGACTTTTGACCAATAGGACTTCCGCGCACGGAACGCTTCGGCCGATTCCGGGGTGAACTCGCGCTCGTGCCGAAGCATCCAATCGCAGAAGGAAGCCGAACTGAGGGACGGGAAACACAGAAAAACCGCAAGTCCGAGCGTGATTAGTCGGGCGCAGAGGTAAATCGAGCATAACCGGTTTATGCGGCTTGGCCGAAACTTCATTTACGCTTATCGGTCATTAGGGAGATTTACTGATTCGATGTGCTTTTCCCTATTTTCCCTTTGTTATCGAAGTCCACGGTTTTTCCCGGAATGAATAGTGGTTAGATTAACCAAAGGGGACCAAGCCGGTCTAAAGGTTTGAGCTCATGGCGCCGAACAGTTGAAGGTAGCGGTCTACTCGAAGGAGAAAATAACAGTGAATCAAAATATGCCGACGCCCTTTCAACGCGTATTATGCTCGTTTCTCGGCTTCGCGCTAGCTCTTCCGATGGGGTGCACGACCGCTCGGACCAAGCCAATCGCAGCGGAACGCAACATTGCCTCAGGTCCAGGAATTAGCCTCTCAGAGTCGTTTGTACTCGCAATGGATGCGCTTGCAAAAGATGGGAGCACTGTCCTCGACCTTTCGACGGGTGTGCGTTACTTAACGGCTGAAGACACTCGAAAACGTCTCGATGTACAGAAACCTGTAGATTTCGCGATTATTCCGGCTCACGGCGATATTTTTTTTCGGTACCGCGTAACCCACGAAACCACGCCCACTCCAGGCAAACACCAATTAGCAATTGCAGTCGCATCCTATCGGTCGAAGACGCTTTCCCTCCCGATGGTCTCGGCGGCGGATCTGACGAATTCAGAAAAAGTTGAACTTATGGGCGTCACGAAAATTTTTCCCGAAGATTTCGATTCAAGCGACGAATCCGTCAGGACGCTTCGTATGAAATTCGACCAAGTCGCCGGCCCGAGCGACTCGGAGAAATCAATTTCGTTTAAACGCAGCCTAGTACTCGGTTTGACTGTTGCGCTTGCGGCTGAAGTCGGAATTTTATTCCTGGCTAGGCGCACCCAAGCGCCGCGCGATCTCGGAAAAGCAATGTTTGTGGCAGTGACCGCAATGACTGCGGCACTATTTGTAATTTTTGGAGTGACGTGGGTAGTGGGGGAAATTCAGCACGCCCGCCGTCGAGCACTCTTACTCGATTTTTGAACGAGTCCTTGCGTCTAACGATTCCCTAGTTAACTAGTCTCCCGCGATAACCGCGAACCGTAGAACGAAGACCTCGGCAAATCCGGGGTCTTCGTCGTTTAAGAATTGACCGGGATTTCTCTAAACTTAATACAAGAAGATATCTATGTTAGCTTCAATCTCTCCACCACTCGCGGAGAGATCGCTCCTAACCACGTTGACTGGGTAGTAGTAGTGACGAGAGTTAAATAAAAGCGCTCCAAAGAATCTGACGTCCTTGATTTCGATATTTTTGTCGAAATTAGCTGTGGGAATGTCGAAATCGACTTTGAACGAATAGCGACCTTCTTGGTCCGTAAAAACGTTCCTGCAACGCTCGAAGTATCCCGAAACGTTGCTGTCGGAAAGATACTCTGCAATCACGCAAAGCTTTATAGATTCGCCAGAATTAATCACCGGGACTTTTTCAGCGCTATAAGTGACCTTGCCTGTCACATAAAACTCAGCGTCTTTATCGATAGAAACGCAGCTCGAGAACAAACTCAAAGTTAGAGCCAGCATTAAAATATTTATACGTCTATTTCGCATGATAATTTCCGTTATGGGTTTTTAGATGTGGCGGTTTTGTAACACAGCGCGGATGCATTGCGCTTCAAAAATAAGGCCGAGCTCGTAAATTCTAAATTTCTTCGTCTAAAAGCGAACCTTCCGCACCGGCAATTGGGGCGAATCCCAGACTTGCCTATCCCCATTTTGCCCAAGAAAAAACACCCTCCTCATTCGCGAAGCGTTGAGTAATCAATCCATTCGAAGCATACAGACTTTAAGCCAGCCTGATTGTGGTTTCGAAAGAGTCAGTGCGCACCGCGGGGCTGATTTGATAACGACGATCGTCTGTTGAATATGAAATATAGAAGGAAGAATTATGAAAAAGAATATGATGATTTCGCTGTTTTTTTTAATGGCGTCGCTTTCAGCTTCCGCCTCGGATCCCACGGATGTTTGCCAGATCATTGCGGACAACCATCAATCGAACGCGGCTGCGAAGTGCCTCAACGTAGTGAAAGGATACGCCCACTGGGATGACGATGCCGTGGACGTATGCGAACTCATCGCGCGCGGCTACAACTTTTCTACCGCGGTAGATTGTCTGGAGGCTATTCGCAATAAAGCTTTTACAGGCGGCGCTGTCGGAGTCTGCCACACCATGGCGGCAAACTATCGATACAACTCAGCCGTGAGTTGCTTAAAACAAGCGGGCTACGGTCGCGGACCAACATCGAATTGCAACATCGTGAAGCTGAAGAATCAAGTGGACGGTGCGATTGGCAATTTCTACGGCGGAAACGACCGAGCCCTAATTAATACACTGGAAAATATGAAGGCCCACCTCGAGCGTTGCGATTAGTAAATTCGCCGATCAGTCGTTTAGGCCTTGGTTGGGCACTCCCGCGGTATGCGCTCAACCAGGGCCTTCGGCGCCGCATGGTGATGTCGGAAGAACGCCAATCTTTAGTGCCCGGCTCCCGAGGCGAAAAGGCATCGATTAACGCAGGGCCTCTCTTTCTAGGCTTCGCTAAGTATTTAGCGTTTGGACTCCCTCTCGGGATCAGCTACTTTTGGCGTTTCACAGCCATTATTTAAGGAGAAGCGCCCGTGATTAAGGATTACGTCGACGGCCAGTGGGTTCCATCGCTTGGTAAAGTTGGATTCTCGATCGTGAACCCCGCCACGGGGAAAGAAATCGATCAGTGTCCGATGGGAACGTCCGAAGACGTGGCGCGCGCGGTAAAGGCAGCCCAGACCGCGTTTATCGATTGGCGTCAGGTCCCGGTGATCGATCGAGTGCAATATCTTTTCAAGCTTAAGTCGTTAATGGACACGAAGGTCGACGATCTCGCAAAAGCCGTCACCCAGGAACACGGTAAAACGTTTATCGAAGCGAAAGCGAGCGTTCGCCGGGGTATCCAGATGGTCGAAACCGCCACCGGCATGACGACCTTCCAACAAGGCGAGTACCTCGAGGATATCGCGCGCGGCGTGGATTGTACGACGATCCGTAAGCCCCTCGGCGTCTTCGCGGGGATCGCTCCGTTTAATTTTCCGGCGATGGTTCCTTTTTGGTTTTGGCCGTTCGCGGTCGCTTCGGGAAATACCTTCATCCTAAAACCATCCGAACGCGTGCCGCTCACACACCAAATCATCTTCGACCTGATCGAAAAGACGGGTCTTCCCAAGGGCGTGATGAACCTCGTCCACGGCGGAAAAGAAGTGGTGGACGCGCTCTGCACCCATCCCGACGTGAAAGGGGTCTCCTTCGTCGGCTCCACTCCGGTCGCAAAACACGTCTACGATCTGGGGAATACCCATAAGAAACGCGTTCAAGCCTTAGGCGGCGCGAAAAACTTCATGGTCGTTTTGCCCGATGCCGTGATGGACAAAACCGTGTCGACGGCGCTTGAGTCGATCATCGGTTGCGCCGGAGAACGGTGCATGGCCGGTTCGGTCGTGATTTGCGTCGGCGACGAAACCTACAAGACCGTGAAAGAGCGGATGGTGAAGGCCGCCTCCGATATCTCGATCGGCGACGGGATGGATCCGAACATCCAAATGGGGCCCGTGATTTCGCAGGCCGCGAAAGACCGGATCAAAGACTTGATCCAATCCGCCGCCGACGAAGGCGCGCAGATTCTGCTCGACGGTCGTAAAGACGTCGACCATCTCCCGGGATACTTCCTTAAACCGACGGTAATCGCCGGCGCGACGGAAAAGATGCGAATCTCGCGCGAAGAGACCTTCGGGCCGGTTGTGATCCTCGCCCACGCAAAGTCCTTCGACGAAGCGATCGCGTGGATCAATCGCAACGAATTCGGAAACACCGCGACCCTCTTTACGTCGAGCGGAGCGGCCGCACGGAAGTTCATGAACGAGATCGAGCCCGCGATGATGGGAATTAATATCGGTGTTCCGGCTCCGATGTCTTTCTTTAGCTTCGGCGGCACGAAAGATTCGTTTTACGGCGACATTAAGGCCCACGGCGCGGGCGCGGTCGATTTCTTCACCGACAAGAAGGTGATCACCTCGCGATGGATGTCGGATTCGACGGTTTGGTAAGGAGTAGGCGATGAGCACTCTACTGATCAAAAATGGAACGGTCGTCACCGCCTCCGAGACCGTAAAAGCCGATGTCTATATCGAAGGCGAAAAAGTCCATACCATCGGGACCGCGCTTTCGATGAAGGCCGACCAAACGATCGACGCCTCCGGGTGCTATCTTTTCCCTGGAGGAATCGACGCGCACACGCATATGGACCTCCCGATCATGGGCACGTTTTCAAGCGACGATTTTGAGTCGGGGACGCTTGCCGGGTTGCATGGCGGAACGACGACGATCATCGACTTCGCTTTTCAAAAGCAGGGCGATTCGCTAGCGAACGCCCTCAACGCTTGGCACGAGAAGGCGGATGGAAAAGCGGTCGGCGATTACGCGTTCCATATGGTCGTGACCGACTTCAACGAGAAATCCCGAGCTGAGATCGGACCGATGGTCGAGCAGCACGGGATCTCGTCGTTTAAAACCTTCATGGCGGATAAAGGCGCGTTGATGGTCGACGACCGAAGCCTGGTCGGACTTTTCCACGAAGTGCGGAAGTTCGGCGGCATCGTCACGACCCACGCTGAAAACGGCGATCTCGTCGATACGCTGATCGCCGAGAACCGTGCGAAGGGGAATCTCTCGCCGAAGTACCACGCCCTGTCGCGCCCGCCGATCTGCGAAGCGGAAGCGACCGGACGGATCGCCGATCTCGCGTTCGAAGGGAGCGATCCTCTCTATATCGTGCATATGACGTGCGAGGACGCCGTGAACCGCGTTCGCGCGGCGATGGTGCGAAACCAAAAGATCCACGTCGAGACCTGCATCCAATACCTCCTGCTCGACGACTCTGTTTACGAAGAAGCGAATTTCGGCGGTGCGAAGTACGTGATGAGCCCGCCGATCCGAAAGAAAAAAGACCAAGAAGCGCTTTGGAAAGGCATCGACCAAGGTCTCGTCGAAGTCGTCGCCACCGACCACTGTCCGTTTTGCATGGACCAAAAGCGCGCTGGCGAAAAAGACTTCTCGAAGATTCCCAATGGCGGACCGGTGATTGAAAATCGCATGGAGCTTTTGTTTTCCGAAGGCGTGCTCAAGCGGGGACTTAGCCTCCAGAAGTTCGTGGACTTGACCGCGACCGCTCCGGCCCGCATCTTCGGTATGGCGCCGAAAAAGGGGACGATCGCCGTTGGTTGCGACGCCGACATCGTCGTCTTCGATCCGAAGCGAAAACACACCGTTTCGGCGAAGACGCACCATATGAAATGCGATTTCAATCTTTTCGAGGGTTGGGAACTTACGGGTAAATGCCGCCAAACGATCCTGCGCGGAAAGCTCGCAATCGACGACGGCAAGGCCTTGGTCGGCAAAGGATTCGGAAGATACATCAAGCGTGCGAAATACGGAAAGACGCTGAATTAGTTCGTTTTGTTAATTGAAGGAGCACTCATGGTTACGAGCACGGCGACGAAGAACGGGAATACGGTTAAATGCGGAATCATCCAACTCGCGAATAAAGTCGGGACGGACGAGCCTTGTGAAAAGCATCGACAAGGGATGATCGAAGCCCATATCCCGTACATCGAAAAAGCCGGGAAAGCCGGCGTGCAGATGCTTTGCTTCCAAGAAATCTTTACCGGTCCATACTTCTGTCCTTCGCAGGATAAGAAGTGGTACGGACTTGCCGAGGCGATCCCGGAGGGTCCGACGACGAAGCTGATGCAAGAGTACGCAAAGAAGTACAATATGGTCATCGTCGTGCCGATCTACGAAGAAGCGATGAAGGGCGTCTACTACAACACCGCCGCCGTAATCGATGCCGACGGGACTTACCTCGGTAAATACCGAAAGAACCACATCCCGCAGGTCGCGGGCTTTTGGGAAAAGTTCTTTTTTAAGCCGGGTAATACGGGATATCCGGTTTTCAAGACGCGCTACGGAAACGTCGGCGTCTATATCTGTTACGACCGGCACTTTCCGGAAGGCGCCCGCGCCCTCGGACTTGCCGGCGCCGACATCGTCTTTAATCCGTCCGCTACCGTTGCGGGACTTTCGCAATATCTCTGGGAAATCGAGCAACCCGCCCACGCCGTCGCCAACGGCTATTTCGTCGCGGCCATTAATCGCGTCGGAACGGAAGCGCCTTGGAACATCGGCGAGTTCTACGGCTCGAGCTACTTCGTTTCGCCCAAAGGCAAGATCGTCGCGCAAGCGTCTAAAGACAAGGACGAGCTCTTGATTGCGGATTTGAATTTTGACGAGATCCGCGAGGTCCGTGACCTCTGGCAGTTCTACCGCGATCGCCGCCCGGAGACCTATCTTCCGCTTTCGAATCTGGAGACGATGTAACGATGAGCCCGACCGAAAAGAAGTCCCGTACGAACGAAGAAATGATCGCGTTTCGGAAGAGCCACTTTCTTCCGACGGCAAGCCTCTACCATAAAGAGCCGCTCCACCTAACGAAAGCCCAAGGCCAATACGTTTGGGACTCGGCGGGGAAGCGGTATCTCGACTCGATTGGTGGGATCGTTTGTATTTCGGCCGGGCATAACCATCCCCGGATTAAGAAAGCGCTCCAAGCCGCGATCGAACGGGACCAGATCCAACACACAAGCACCCTCTATCTCTCCGAACCCGCGATCGAAGCGGCCGAGCGAATCGTCGCCGAAGCGCCGGCGGGAATCGACCGGGTCGCGTTCACGAACTCAGGCTCGGAAGCCAACGAGCTTGCAATCATGGCCGCTCGCCACGCGACCGGCGAAACCGCGGTCGTCAACCTCCGCCATTCCTACCACGGCGGTACGTCGGGCACGCTTGCGAACTGCGGGCACCACACCTGGCGCTTCCGCGCGCAACCCGCGCTTAACACCGTCGCTGCGACCGAACCGAACTGCTACCGCTGTCCTTATCAAAAAACGAAAGATTCTTGCGCGCTTGAGTGCGCGAAAGACGTCGAGCGAGCGATCCAAACGGGCACGAACGG
Source organism: uncultured Bacteriovoracaceae bacterium (assembly GCA_964485835.1). Classification (GTDB taxonomy): domain Bacteria; phylum Bdellovibrionota; class UBA1018; order UBA1018; family UBA1018; genus JACMQW01. The sequence goes on along the minus strand of CAZAKW010000047.1, from coordinate 1,219 downwards.
AAAAATCGCCGCCTTCATCGCCGAGCCTGTGATGGGCGTCGGCGGATTCATCACTCCGCCGGACGAGTATTTCCCGGTCGTAACGAAAATCGTGAAGAACTACGGCGGTAAGTATATTTCGGACGAAGTGCAAACCGGCGCCGGACGCTGCGGCGGCAAGTTCCTGCTCACGACCGAGCTTGGGATCGACGCCGACATGGTCACGATGGCGAAGGGTTTCGGCAACGGAGCGGCCGCGGGCGCGCTGCTTATGAAATCCGACACGGCCGAGAAGATGACG
>CAZAKW010000047.1:0-929 GCA_964485835.1 uncultured Bacteriovoracaceae bacterium | reverse complement strand
CGGCTTTATTTTAATACCTTCGGAGCGGATCCGCTCCAGATGATCCAGGTCGCCGAGACCATGGACATCATCCGCGACGAGAAGTTAGTCGAGAACGCCCGCGCGATGGGCAAACTCCTCGTGGACGGGATGAAGGAACTTTCCAAGCGTTTCGGCTTGATTGGCGACGTCCGCGGACGCGGACTTCTGCTAGGGATGGAATTGGTTAAGGACCGGACGACGAAAGCCTATGCGACCGACGAGTGCGTGCGGTTTATGGACGAGTGCAAAGACCGCGGACTCTTGGTCGGCAAGGGCGGACTGATGGGCAACGTCGTTCGGATCGCGCCGCCGATGAACATTACCCAGGAAGACGTCACGTTTATGCTTGAGGCGATGGCCCAGTCTTTTGCGGCGATCGAAAAAGACTTCGGGAAGGTTGCGACCGGATGAGTAAGGCGAATCTCGGATTAGGCGGCGTGAAAGGGGAGCGTCTCGCTCCGGAGATGTACGGAAAGATTTTCTGCGATCTGCTTCCGCCGCTTGGAAAGACGGACGCCGAGGTCGAATCGTCGCGGTGTTACTACTGTTACGACGCTCCCTGCATCCGCTCTTGCCCATCCGAAATCGATATCCCAAGTTTCATCCGCAAGATCGGAAACGGAAACGTTCGCGGAGCCGCGAAGGATATCTTGGACGCGAACATTCTCGGCGGAACCTGCGCACGGGTTTGCCCCGTGGAGACGCTCTGCCAGGAAGCCTGCGTCCGCGATAAAGTCGACGGAGTGCCGGTTGCGATCGGCCAGCTCCAACGTTACGCGACCGACGAGTATTTCAAGTCCGGCGAACAACATTTTACGCGCGAACCCTCAAACGGAAAGAAAGTCGCCGTTGTCGGCGCCGGACCCGCGGGCCTCTCGGCCGCGCATCTTCTTTCGCGCTTTGGTTAC
>CAZAKW010000046.1:0-12926 GCA_964485835.1 uncultured Bacteriovoracaceae bacterium | reverse complement strand
AACGCCGCGAAATCCGCCTTTTCCATGCATCTGCGGTTTCTTTCGCGCTCGCGGTCAGCGGGGGTTCGGTTTCGAGCTCTTCTTTGACTTCTTCCTCGGAGTCGACGAAATCGGCCGGATCTTTCCCAAGAATCAACGGACAGAAATCGTCGCTATCGGAATTTTGCTCGCATGACGTTTTCCAGGCCTCGAATTCAACCGGGGTTAATACTCCGCGTTTCCAGGAGACGTAGCGACGGGCTGAGTTACGAACACGAACGTAAATCTCTTCCGGCTCTTTTTGAATTCCGAGAAGATTTCCGTCGATCACTTCCCGCAAAGTCACCGCGGGAACGGAAACAGCCGGCAGTGACTTTTCCGCCGCGAAAAGGGGCGACCCGAGAATGACCACCGCTGCGCAAACGGCCGCGACTCCACCTGATTTCTTCGTAACCATTGCCTTAAGCCCCATTCGCCGTTCCACCATCCCTAGAAGCGTCCTTGAATAGTCTGGGATCGGGTCGGCGCGGCGACAAGAGAGAGTTTTGCCGAGCAGCAATTTCTTCCGGGTTTTCCCGAATTCGGACGGATATTTCGCCCAAGCGAGGCAGATGATTGACGCTCCAGCCGATTTTCTGTAAACACTCAGCTACTATGGGAAAAAGACTTTCGACCAAGCACAAGAAGACGCGCCGCGACACCGATCGGGCTTACTCCGAGAAAAAAGAGCCTTGGGACCACAAGGTCGCCCGTGCTCGCAGCAAAAAAGCTCTGAAGAAAAAAGCATACGTAATGGCCTAACGCCCTTCGGGGCGTAAGGATCCATGCGAGTCGCGATTATCGATTTGGGGACCAACTCGGTCCGATTTGACGTGCATCAAATCGGCTCAAAGGGGCAAGTTCGCCTTCTTCACCGTGAAAAACTCATGGTCCGCCTTGGCCAAGGCGTTTTCACGGAAGGAAAACTCAACCGCGAAGCGATCCGACGGACTCTCCTCGCATTTCAAAGCTTCCAGGCGACTTCTCAGGAGTTCCGCGTCGATCGAATCGTCGCGTTCGGAACCGCCGCGCTACGAGAGGCGACCGACGGCAGCCGCCTACTGAAAGCGATCCACGACCGGACCGGCATCGAGATTCGGGTGATTTCGGGTCTCGAAGAAGCTCGGCTGATTGCACGCGGAATTCTGAAAAACGAGTCGCTTCCTAAAGGCCGATTCGGTTTGATCGACATCGGGGGCGGGAGCACCGAAATCTCCGTCTGCCGCAGTAAAACGATTCTGCATTCCAATAGTTTTTCCTTGGGCACCGCGCGCCTCCAGCAAGTTTTTCTTCGCGCTTCCCCCCCTCTGCCCATCCAGGATTCGGGCGAAGACGCGATCACCCACTTGCGAAATTATATTCGAAGCGCATTGCTAACGAAAACCATCGCCGAGCGCTGGCCCAAAGTGGAGCGCCTGATCGGTTCGTCGGGCACGGTTCGTGCGATCGGCAAACTCACTAAAAAAGGCAAGGCCACTAAGATCGTCGATCGCGAGGATCTCAAGCATCTCGTGAAGCAGATGTCGAAGATGACCACGACCGAATTGATGGGACTTCCGGGAATGGAAGCCAAACGCGTCGACATGATTCTCGCCGGAGCGATTCTGCTCGAAGAATGCATGAATATTACCGGGGCAAAGAAAGTCGTCGCGACCGAATTTTCACTTCGGGACGGGATACTCGAAGAACAGCGAGAAGTGATGCGCTCGCCGGCGCATTCCTCGCTCGGCGCCCACCTCGATGGACTCCGTCAACGGGTCGCTAAACTCTACGGCGATACGACCCACATCGAAGCGGTAAGAAAACTCGCGGAAGACCTTTTCGACCGGCTCGCGCGCCTCCACCGGCTTAAGCCCGAGTGGAAGGCTTATCTAACCGCCGCGGCCTACCTCCACGACATCGGCGAGATCATCACCCCAACCGACCACGACTCGCACTCTTACTATTTCGCTCGCTACGCGGACATCGGCCCCTTGGAGAAGTGGGAGTCGGAATTCATCGCTCGCCTTTGTCTTTACCACCGCACCGGCAAACCGGAAGTGGACGGCCTTTTCGGGAAAAACGGAAAAGAAAAGCAGCGCAAACAGGCCTTTTTTCGCCTTTTGGCGCTTCTACGGATCGCGGACGCTTTGGATCGTAACAAACGCGGACAAATCTCAATCCGCGGCGTCCGGGTCACCGCTAAGAAAGTGGAACTTAAAATCAGCGCGAAACGCGGAAGCGGCGATCTAGAGCAGCTGCGCGTCGAGCAGAAGAAAGGCTTGTTTGAGGACGTCTTTAAAAAGACGCTCGTTTTAGCGTAAAGACCCAAAGAAGACGGACCGTCCGACCTACTTCCTAGGGCTTTGCTTTAAAAAAACACGCGAACTCCGACAGCGCCTCGTCTGGGACTTTTTTCCCGTACGGATCTTTCTTCTCCACGCCCGTGTGGATCGTCGCCGGGTAAAAGTGAGTATCTTCGCTATACCCGTTTTCCGAAAGAATGAGATCCGAGGTCGCCGTGCGGATCATTCCGGCGAGTTCTTTACCGGCTTCCAGAGTAAATCCTTTCGCTTCGACGTCGAACAGAATGGCGCACTTCAACGAGTAGTGTTCGATGTTGCCCCAGCCGGTGAAGGTATAAACACGACAATTAAAACCACCCTCGGGATCCCGCAAAACGTCGATGGTGAGGATATCGTGCATGGTGCTACCCTCACTCATGCAACCCGCGACGAAATCCGCGGACGCGGCCGCCTTGGCACTGGTGACGGACACGGCAAAACAGACCGCAGCCAGCGTAAATAGTGTTTTCATGAGACAGGCCTTTCGAAAAGTCATCTACCGAAAGCATTCAAAACAAAACATCCGGTAGCCATACGGGAAGTACGTTCGAGTTTATGCTTTCAACGCTTCTTGAAGCTCGCCGCGCTCATACATCTCGGACACGATGTCGCAGCCACCGACGAACTGACCGTTGATAAAGACCTGCGGAACGGTCGGCCACTTCGTGAAATCTTCGAGCGCTTCCCAAAGAGGATCGTCCGCGAGCACATCGACGCCGACGAGGTCCGCGGCGCCCGCCGCTTTCAGGACCTGGACTGCGCGCGACGAAAATCCGCACTGCGGAAACTGGGGCGTTCCCTTCATGAAAATCACGACTTTGCTGGACTTCACTTTTTCTTCGACTTTAGCAACAAGAGGATGGGCCATCGTTTTATTCTCCGAGATATTTTTTGTATTGAGCGGGGCTAAAGGTCCGCATGGTGAGCGCATGGACTTCGCCCGAATCGATTTCGGTCTGGAGCGTGCCCATAACCATCCGATGCTGCTCGATCATCATCTTTCCATCGAAAGCCGGCGAAACGATGATGGCCTGATAATGGTCCATCGTTCCGGTCAAATCGATGATTTCCGCATCGGTGCCGGCACCCAGTTTTTCCTGGATCCGGCTCTTTACTTGGTCAGGCGTCATATCCGTGCAGATATCCGAAATCGGCCTAAAACCCAAGCAGAACTGATTCTGACTTAATGCGACGTAATTCTGAGGCCCAAGTGTCAAATCAAGCCAGCACTCCGCCAGATGGCCTAAAGCTTTAGATTTGGTATCCTTAAAGAATGGTCCGGCGCCTCATCACTATCGGGATCTTTCTTGCGGCAGATCCGCTCTGAGTGCATTCGGCGCTCGCCAGGGAAGTGCCCCATATTACTTATCGCCTTGAAGACGGTTCCGGCGGCCAAGAGCGACTTGTTGGGGATTTACTGGCAAGGAAATTGAGTCTTCGATTTCACTCCGAAAATCGTCGCGCAAATCACAGTCTGCCTGACCGCCTTTCAGTTTCCTGTAGAGCGGCTGCTCGGGAGACCTAGACCGCGCAGTAGGGCTGAGCAAATGTCTGCTATCCGGTCCCCGATCGCGAGCGAGTCCCCCCGTTGGGTCTGGTAAAACTTAAATTCACGCGTTTTCCAATCCGGGTAACCGGCGGAGACAAGCGTACGTTCGCCAAGTTTATAGTCCTCAGCGTCCGCAGTGGACTTTAACATCATTGCTCGAATACTCAGTGCTACAATTTCACGAGATTCCCGTCTCCTCGGCGAAATCGAATTGAATACTTCGACAAGAATCGGCACGGCACCGCCCATCTTGTTCGAAAGGTGCAAATAACTCAGACGGAAAAATTGGGCGATCTCAATCTGCCGATTTTTCGCGATTAGCCTGGCGATGTTTTTCTTATGAAACGGATTCCGCGGGTCGATCGCGACTGAAAGGTACTCCCCTTTAATCGGAATCCCGCGATCAAACTGACTTTGAGCGGCCTTAAAAATGACATCCTGAATCGGATCAGGTAGGTAGACGTTAAAAAAGCGTAGAAGCCAATCGAAGGATGCTTCATCGAAATCAAGATGCGGAATTGATGACGCGATTACCAGCATCGTATCTTCAGTTATGGACGTCGCCCCGACTCGCACGAGCTGCTTCACCAGTCTGCTGGCGGCCGACGGATTGATTTGAAACGCCTTTTGGACTATGTCGGGGACTATCGGGTAGAGGGACGTCCCAAGTCCCTTTGACATTTGGACCTCTTGGACTACCTCGCCGAGAAGCTCGATCGAATCTTCCGCAGATACGGTGATCCCATTCGTAAAAGGGCTGTTACCAAAGATGAACCCCCGAATCTTCAAAGCGATCCATGCCGGGATTCCATCCGGATACGCTTTGCCGATTGCATCGAGCGAGGCCGACGACATTTTATTCTCACTTGGAAAATAAAAAGTATCGGTCCGCCGAAGCCCACCGATCGCCTTGATCGCTTGTGCTAGAATCTCCGGCCCGATTCGACTTTCGCGGTTCAAGATCCATTCCCTAAACATCGTTCGTAGGCGTGCTGGATCCGACCTCCGCAATATCTCGATTCCATCAGCGATGCTGTCTTCACGCAAGGTTCCTATGTTGAAATGATAGGTGTACGCAAGCGAAGAGACACCATTCTTGATGATTCCGGATGCCGAAGATTCCAAGAGTCGATCGAACTGAGCGCTTGGTTTCCACTTTCCCGTTTTGATCTTCGATCGGAGATCTAAATACGGCTTGAGGAAGTAGAGTATAGTTCCGTTATTCCAATTCGAGCCGCCGACCGTTCGGAGTAGAGTCAAATAATGGTCTTCGGCATCGACTCCCGATTCGATTACGACCGAATACGCCCCAGCCAAGCTTGCGAACGAGACTGGCGTCTCCGCTTGAATCTTTGAAAAGAGACGATCGACCTCTCGGTGCGCATCCCCAGGGGCTCGAACGGCGAGATCCCCAAGGAGTCGACCGAAAACTGCGATCTCCAACTGACTTAGGGGGTGATTTCCGTTATTAGAGTGTACTTCTAAAAGCATCTCCGCAATCGATGATCCTACGAGGTGGCGTCTTAGCGCGGGCAACACTTCTTCCGCTCGCAACTCAAGCCCGGTGCCTAAGCTGAGCAACTGCGGGACGGATGCCGACTCGATTTCGGAAAGGAACCTTTTTCGGAAGGCAGCGTTTCCGCGGATCACCCGCGCATATATGGCGTACCACGCGGGGACAGCCCTGGAAATTTGCGTAACTTTAAGTCGATTCCGTATTTTTGCTAAAAGCTTTTCAGTGTCGTCCTCCGAAATCGATCGTGATCGACTGAGTGTCTGGAGCTCGAGTTTCTTGATGACCCCAAGATCTCCCTGCCCGAAACCGCCCTCGTCGAGGAGATCGACGAGCTCGCTCATAGAAAGGTGCGACTGATCACTCGGCAGAACCTTCAAAGCTGCGGAGTTTCGAAAGACCAAGTAATCGCCGGTAAGAAAAAAATCCCGACCCTCGACCGCATCCGGGTGGACCTCGAACCGGATCGTAAGCCGAGTCCCTCGCGCCCCTTCGTTTCCGATTCGCGTGTAGGCGCCGTCGCCGTAGGCCGCCGCCTCCTCGGCAGCTACCGCACGAGACACAAATAGATTCGCCTTTCCCGTTCTCGACATCGTTATATTCTCGTACGCGAGGAAATCCTTCGTTTCGTGTGCCACACGCGTAATTCCGAGTTGGCGTGCGGTAAGAAAGGACGGCACGTATCCCGCGTACGGATCGACGATCGTCTGGGATCCTAGTGGAAACGTCCGGAGCGGTTCGCGGGAAAGAAGTACCGCGAGTTCAGTGAGTGATCTTTCCTGAGCGAAGTCGATCAGTTTTTTGCGTAAGCCGAAGCGATCGAGTTCGTTGGCGGCTCGTTCGAGATCGCGTGCGTGTTGGAAGAGTTTAAAAGCACTATTCTTAATGTACCGAACAGCGTCGCTCGAAAAATCCGAACGAGGATCGAACTCGGCGACGACGGTTTTAAGGCTATCGAGCGAGTCGGGATTTACTACGGCGTCATACTGAAACGCCTTCGTATAGGCACGGATGGCAGAGATAACCTCCGGGTTGTAGCCCGCTTCGGCTCGCGCGGTCTTCGCGTGATCGGGACTTCGAATAAAAGTCACCTTTGCTTCGAGTAAGTCGGTCAGAAATCGAGATCGGTCTTGATTTTCCCAGTCAAAGAGGTCGCGAACTCTACTTTCGCCCGCAGGCGGATCCGTGATTTCGACTAACCCTAGCGAAAAGGAATCAGAGTTCTGCCCCCGGAACGAGGGATCTCCGAGCAGCGCATCCTTCTTCGCGACCCCGTGACCTCGCGAGTATTTCAAGAGCCGGACTTCCCAGAGATTTTTACTTCCCTGGAGGTAGCCTAAATTCTCTACGAGAAACTTTTCGAGCTTCTGCGCCGCGGCTTCGTCTCCGTCGATTACGATATCGGCGTCCTGGGTCGATCGATAGATATCGAAATAGGCGTATGTAAACTGCGACTTCTCGCCCGGCGCACGTTGCCGGCTGCGCTCGAGAAGTTCTTCTCGTAAGTAGGAAGTCAAACCCGTCGCAGATCCTCCGCCAAGCCAGACTCGGAGACCATTCGCGTTTGCCCACTTTCTGATCTCTCTAAATTCGGCGACGCGAAAGACGCGCTTTGGCAGCTCAGATAGGAACTCCCGCGCATCTACGGACGCAGGCCGACGATCGGCTTCACGAAAAACGGCGCCGTGACTACAACCTGGCAGCGTTGCGTACGTGAGTGCGCACGCAAGAAACCAGACGAACGATCGGAGGAACGAAAGCGCCATAAGTTCGTAACGGCAGCCGTAGTGCAAAACTCAAGCTTTTGTGATTCTTCAGCGATTTTATCGCCCATTAAGTTTTAGGGCTTTTTGTTCCACGCCGGTCCAGGCCGTAGAGCTCTGCAAGAAGGACAAGCGGTAGGAGTCCACGACGGGAGGTTCAAGCGAAAGATACGAACTCGTCAAAACAATGACATCTGGAACAATGGATATCGCTATTTTCAGCTCGGTGCCGGTGCCCCTTTTTCCTAAACCTAAGCAGAACTCGGTTTTACTGAGTTTTAATCGTTCATATCTCTCTGTGCGGAGTGCAGAGCTAGGCCCTTCCGTGGAAAATGCGGCCGTGTCGTTCGGCCATGCACCGCAGATGAAACTCAGATCTTAATTCCTTACCCCCGTCTTCGGACAAAGCCGAGCGATCGGGCATTCCTCGCACTTCGCCCGCCTCGCCGTACAGACCGCTCGTCCGTGTGCGATCAACCAAAGCGAGAACATCGACCAATCCGCCGGCTCCACGAACTCGCGCACTTCGAATTCGATTTTTACCGGATCTTGCGAGCGCGTGAATCCGAGCCTCCGAGTAATTCGGCCGACGTGGGTATCCACGACAAACGATGGAATCCCGTACGCATTGCCTAGAATCACGTTCGCCGTCTTTCGTCCGACGCCGCGAAGTTCGACGAGTTCTTCAAGCGTCCGCGGCACTTCGCCCGCGTACCGCTCGAGGAGCGCACGCGACGTTTCGAGAATCGCCTTCGCTTTATTTTTATAAAAGCCCGTGGGCTGCACGAGGCTTTCGATCTCTTCGACTTTCGCCGACGCCATCGCCGCCGCATCCGGAAAACGAGAGAAGAGCGCCGGCGTCGTCCGGTTCACCCGCTCGTCCGTACACTGGGCGGAAAGGATCGTCGCGACCAGGAGCTGATAAGGACTCGCATGGTCGAGATAACAGTGCGCTTCGGGATACTCCCTCCGAAGAATACGGACGATCTCCGCCATCCGCCGTTTTTCGGCAGCGAGATCTACTTTCTTTCGCGAAGCCACGTTTCGATCCCGGCCGACTCGCGCGTATTCAACACAAGTCCCTTCGGCAGCAGCGCTTTGCGCGCCGTACACACCCCGTAGCGAACATCGTCAAGCCCCGCAACCTCGTGGGCGTCCGGATTGATCGATACGAAGCAGCCCGCCTCGCGAAGTGCCTTGCCCCAGCGCCAATCGATATCCAGCCTGGCGGGATTCGCATTGATCTCGATCGCCACTCCCCGCTCCGCGCACTCGCCGATAATCCGTTCGACGTCGAGCTCGTATCCTTTTCGTCCGAGCAAAAGCCTGCCGGTTAAGTGCCCGAGCATCGTCGTGCGCGGATTGCGCACGGCCTGCAGGATCCGCTCCGTCATCGTCGTCCGGTCCATTTGAAAACGCGAATGCACCGACGCGATCACGTAATCGAACTTCGAAAGCCACTCGTCGTCGTAATCCAACGATCCGTCCGCCAGAATATCGCTTTCGATTCCCCAGTAGATTTTAACGTCGGGAAATTTCGCTTGAACCGCCTGCACTTCCGCGAACTGCTGCGCGAGATCCGCTTCCTTCAAGCCTTGCGCATAGAACGCGGACTTCGAATGGTCGGATATTCCGATGTACGCCATCCCGCGCACTCGCGCGCCCTCGACCATTTCCTCAAGCGTCGCCGTGCCGTCGGAGCGGGTCGTATGGTTATGGAAACATCCCCGCAAATCCTGCCATCCGACGACTTCGTCGATCCGACCCGTGCGGGCGAGGCCGACTTCCTCGCCCGTCTCGCGCATTTCCGGCGGGATCCACGCAAGCGAGAGCGACTCAAAAAAAGAAGACTCGTCGCTTGCCGCGCGCTCGGCGAGCTCACCGCCAGCTCCAGCGGCCGCAATCGCATTCCACGACGCCTCGGTCGCCGTCGTGCGTGCGAGTTCGGTCCCAAACCGCGAAGTTTCGGCGAAATGGAATCGCACGGGAAGCGGCAACGGAGAAAGATTCTCGGTGAGTGCTAAATAAAGCTGCTGCTTGAGCGCCTCGGTGGTTTTGGCCCCGGGCAACGTCTCGACCAGAAATTCAAGCTCGGAGAGCGTCTCGCTTCGCCGGCGAAGCGCGCCGGTTTCGACGACGCGAAGATCGCTGGTCGCGGGATGCCGATTTTCGTTCGCGGCGCGCGCTAGAATCGGAAGCGCGCGCTCGGCCGCGGGAAAAGCGTCGGCGAGTTTCATCTGACCCGACGTCGACTGGAGAAAGGCCACGCCTTCGAGAATCTTGGCTTGAACCTTCTCCCCAAAACCTTTGAGATTGAGCAAGCGATTCTCGCGACACGCGTACTCGAGTTCGCCTAGAGTCTTGATTCCCAGTGCTTCGATCAGAGCGAGCGCCTTTTTCGGCCCCAGACCCGGCACCCGCACGAACTCGAGCAACCCCTCGGGAAGGCCCGCCGCTAATTCGTCACGCGCTTTCGTCGTCCCGGCGACGAGAAATTCGTTTAAAACCTCGGCGATCCCTTTTCCGATGCCCGTGATTTCGGTCAACCGCCCGGTCCTAGCCCGCTCGTTCCAGTCTTCGGCGTCGCCCAACGCCTCGATTTGCGCTGCGGCTTTATCAAATGCGCGGATCTTGAACGGATTTTCTCCGCGGAGCTCTAATAAAGTTTTCATCTCCGAGAGGTAATCCACCAGGCTTTGCGAAACGGAGCTTCCGAACGATCGTTCCATCGTGGATCGATCTTGCCTTGATCGTTTTATAGATCAAGGATGAAGGGAAGCCCCGACCCGGAAAGGAACGAAATTCCGATGATTCTGAAAAACGCCGATGCCCACTCCCGCCTCGCCCGCATTCTTGACCAACCGAACGCACCGTTTCGGGAAGGATTGGTGATGGCCGAGATCGAGTCGATTTTGCGCGCGGCAAAAGTGCCTTTTTTCCGGGACCCCGCCCAAAACTTGGTCGTGGGAGTGGCCTCGAAAGCCGCTTATCGCAAACTCCTACAAACCCCTTCGAAAGAGCCCGTGCGGATGATGATTGCCCATCTCGACCACCCCGGATTCCACGGAGTCGAGTGGCAGAGCGCGTCCGGAGACCCGAGCGGGCGCGACCTCCTCACGTTTAAATGGCACGGGGGGAGTCCGACTGCGCATCTCGAAGGCGCTAAAGTCTGGTTGGCCGATTCGGAAGGATTCGTGGGCGAGGGACGCGTTGAAAAAGCGACCTTGATTCCTTCCGGCCGAGCGCTTGAAAGCGGCAGCATTCGCATCAAGGACCTCCGACGCGCGGGGCGGGCAGCCGCGATCTACGGTGGATTCGCCTTCCGAGAAAACTATTGGGTCGAGGGAGATCGGCTCTACACCAAGTGTGCGGACGATCTGATCGGCGCGTTTGCGATCGTCGAGACGGCGATTGCTCGCCAACGCTCGCGAGCCAAGTCTCCGTTTATTGGGCTCTTAACCCGCGCCGAGGAGGTGGGCTTTATCGGCGCAATCGCCCACTTCGAACTCGGTTGGTGGAAAACGAAAAAACGCCCGGTAATTGCCGTATCGCTTGAAACCTCGCGCGCGCTCCCCGGCGCGGAAATCGGTCGTGGCCCGATCGTTCGCCTGGGCGATCGCAAAAGCGTCTTCCACTCCGCCTACACCCAAGTTTTCTCCGACTTAGCGGCTCGCATTCTACCGGGACGCCACCAACGTCGAATCATGGACGGCGGAAGCTGCGAAGGGACCGCGGCGACCGCTTACGGCATACCGACGATCGCCGTCTCGGTTCCGCTGGGAAACTACCATAATCAGAGCTTCGAAGGCGGATCCGACGCCGCCCCTTCGAATGGGCCGGCGCCTGAATTCGTATCTGTGGCGGACCTTGAGGATCTTCTGACTCTTACGCAGTCTGTCATGACTCCCAAATTAGGATGGGACCGCGCCTACGACGCAACTCTAAAGAGTTTCCGGGCAAGCTTGAAAAAATACGGCGCTTTGATGAGGACCGGCCCTTAAAGGCGTCTCATCCCGCGATCGCAGATTGAATCCGAACCCGGTTCGGGAGTAAGAAGAGGTCTCAAAAAACTTATCTGGAGACCCCCATGACCACGAAAATCGGCATTAACGGCTTCGGCCGTATCGGACGCAAAGTAGCTCGCTTGATCCTTGAGCGCGACGATCTCGAATTGGCCGCGATCAACAATCTTGAATCCCCGGAAGTCGCCGCCCACCTTTTCAAATACGACTCCGTCCACGGCACCCTTCCCTACACCGTCAAAGTCGAAGGCGACACGATCACCGTCGAGACGAAAAAGGGAATGAAGAAGATCAAGATCTTCTCGCAAAAAGATCCTGCCTCCCTTCCTTGGTCTTCGGTCGGCGTGACGCTTGTGCACGAGTGCACCGGAATTTTTACCGATAAGGCCGGGGCAAGCCTCCACCTGAAGGGGGGCGCGAAGCAGGTAATCGTTTCGGCACCGTCGAAGGACGCCGACATCACGATTTGCATGGGCGTGAACGAAAAATCTTACGATCCTTCCAAGCACACGATTATTTCGAACGCGTCGTGCACGACCAACTGCTTGGCTCCACTTGCAAAAGTGCTCGACGATTCCTTCGGCGTAAAACGCGGCACGATGCTGACCGTCCATTCCTATACGAACGACCAACGGATCTTGGACCTGGGCCACAAAGATCTTCGACGGGCGCGCGCCGCCGCCATTTCGCTGATTCCAACGACGACCGGGGCCGCGAAAGCGGTCGGACTCGTCCTTCCGCACCTGAAGGGCAAAATCGACGGTCTCTCGATTCGCGTTCCAACCCCCAACGTCTCGCTCGTGGATTTCACCGTCGAGCTCGGCAAGGCGACTTCTAAGGAAGAAATCAACTCCGCGATCGTCGCCGCCGCAAATGGCCCGATGAAAGGCATCTTAGGCGCTGAGACCGCGCCGCTCGTCTCGATCGATTACAATGGCAACCTCAACTCTTCGACCGTGGATCTCGACCTCACGACCGTGATCGAAGGCACTCTAGCGAAAGTGATTACCTGGTACGACAACGAATCCGGCTTTTCCGCTCGGATGCTGGACCTAACCGATTTGATCGTCGCGAAAGGTCGCTGAGCGTGAGTTCTTCCGACAACTCCACGGCAGCGAAGCAGTCGATCAAAAGCATCCACGATCTCCAACTCGCGGGTAAAGCGGTCGTCATGAGCGATCTCCTTCGAGACCAGCGACTTGGGGATGACGCCGACGACGCGGCCCCCGGCGGAGAGCGCTGCGTCGGCGACCGCGCCCATGACGCCGACCCGCGCGCCGCCATAGACGAGGGTGAGACCGCGGGCGGCGATCGCGCGGCCGATCTCCGCTCCTGCGGTGACGAAGGCCGGGTCGGCGCCCGGACGGGAGCCGCAGAAGACGCAAATGCTCCGGACCACGCGATCTGCCATCGGAGCCGGAATGCTAGTTCCGCTCGGCCCACGTTCGGCCAGAAATTTCATCGCCCGCTTCGCGCTCGAGGGCGATGAAATTCCTGGCCTTGCCCGCTCGTCTGCCTCGCTTCATGGTCGGTCCACCGTACCGATGGTCCGGTGAGCCCGACGGGTTTCGAGCTATCATCGGCGCGCCATGACCGGCGCAGCGGCCTGTCGCAACCCCAGCCACCGCGCCGAGGGCGCGCCGACGTCTCCGGTCTCCGACTCGAGCGACCGCGAACCCGCGCGGTGCGGGGCGTGAGCGTCGCCGACGCCCTCGGGCTGGTGAACAGCACCGTCGA
>CAZAKW010000045.1:0-13339 GCA_964485835.1 uncultured Bacteriovoracaceae bacterium | reverse complement strand
GGCTAACAGGGGTATTCGTCCCGTTCAATGAAGTCTGGGAGAAGATGAAAAAAAGGAGGCAATCCGAGTGTCCGCGGACGGAATCGTCTTTAGACGCCTCCTATTTTGACGCGTCTTTAAAACGCCTGTCAAGCAAGGGCTGAAGCGAGTTAATCGCTTTGATCGCTCCGGGAAAAATCGCTTCCACCACCGGCATTAAATCTTTTCTCATCCGGGCTCGTAAGAAGCGAGGATCGGCGTTTGAAGAGTCCTCTCGCCACCGAATTTTCTCTTCCCCAAGGAAGGCTCGAAGCTCCGCTCGACGGACGCTCAATAAGGGCCGGATTTCGACTCCGTGTCGAGGGAGGATACCTTCCCCAAGCGTTGCGTACGCTCCCGTGAAGATTCGCCAGAGCCGGGTCTCCGCTTGATCGTCCGCGGAATGGGCTGTGAATACGGGCGCACCTCCGTGGAGCACACTCTGCTCTCGAAAGACGGCCTTCCTTAGATCGCGCGCATGCGACTCCCAGGAATCGCCGGGAGACGGTTTTTCCTTTCGACGTGAGGCAACAAAACCGACGCCGAGTCGCACGGCCAGACGCTTTACAAACGCCTCGTCCGCATCACTCTCCGCCCCTCGCCATCCGTGATTGACATGGACCAGCGTGATTTGACGAGGCGCTCCCACTCGCCGCCCATAACGCGCAAGCATAACCGCAAGCGCAGTAGAATCGGCCCCGCCAGAGCAGGCGCAGAGGATATGCGAAGTTAACGGGAGCGTTTCTCCAGTTTTTCGAAGATTCGAGACTAAGGTTCGCATCAATCGCCCCCCCATCTCTCCCGGAACGGGGTAACTTTGGAGTCTTGGGGAATCCGGCTTTGTGCGCGTAAGTCGCGAGACTGACTTTTTCGGGGGCTTTTTTCTCAACTCGGGGCGCCTTCTCTTTGAGAAATGGAGATTTCCTGACCAGGTCGCTTCACTTCGCAGTTGCAGACCCCCTCGAGCTTAGGTAATCCGAATGTCCTCTTCAACTTTTTATCGTTCGTAGAGATCTCATTCTAAGTGAGAGTGGCTCGGTAGCTCAGTTGGTGAGAGCACCGGATTCATAACCCGGGGGTCGGCAGTTCGACTCTGCCCCGAGCCACCATTTCATTCCCTTCTTTCTCAAAGCTTCCCAAAAAAAATCTGCACTCACGCTCGCCGCGTATCCATGCGCTATGGGCTCCCTTTAAGGGCATCCTGCCTCCCAACTCGGCGAGTGCAGATTTTTTTGGGATGCTTTGAAAAAGGTCCGAGTGGTGTGGAGGTTCGGGTCAGAGTCGGGCCACCCATTAAGTTTCGGATAGGTAGCGGATCATAAGAACCATCCGCCCGCTCGGACTGAATCCCATGTCTGGGATTTGAAACTTCTTCATGCTGCCCCCTTCAGTGCTTTCATCACGTTAAAGACAGTGTCTGTCGTGGGGTTCGCGTCATCCTTCATAAGTTTATAAATAGCGCGCCTTGAAATTTTCGTTCTCCTGACGATCTCATCCATGGTCATAACCGACTGTAGTGCTGAGATGCAGCCCTGAATGATTTCAATAAACCCCTCACGGTCGCCAGCAGCCATGACTACCGCCAGAGCGGTGCGAATAGCTTGAGGATCATTAATGAACTCCTGAGTGGGAGACCACCCCTCAATTTTCACCGTGGATCGCTTCCGCGAGATCTTTTGCTTTTTGGATGTCGTCGTTTTGTCCATCTTTATCTCCTCCAAGAAGGCAGATGCAGGTTTCGCCCGATTCATCCACCGCCAGAGTGTAGTAGACCCGAAGGGGAATCGAGAATTTCATTTCACTCACCTTGTCGCCAAGATTCCGGATCTTACCGAAGTGGCTTTCGTTTTCGACCCGAAGAAGGCGGGCATTTACTCGGACTTTAACTGAGCCATCCAGGCCGTTGAACCATTTCGCGAATCCTTCAGTCCGCATCACCCTCATAAACGCAATAATGCACTATAATGCACCGAAGGGCAAGGAACTTGTGCACTTTAATGCACCCATGGTCGGATATACGTGACCTGATTTACTGGTATATACCCCGTCAAATTCGACATCCATTTCAAGCCGTTACGTAATACCTCCGCCGACCCTGGGGAGTTACGACTTTAGCAGGTAACCGCCATCAGCGTGAATGACTTGCCCCGTGATCCAAGCGGCGATTTTTGTCTGCATTTCGTCCGTCATCCACGCATTGCATTGGTCGCTGTGATCGTCGAACCGGAACTCCGACGCGATTGACGAAACATTGATGATTCGCCCACCGGCCGGAATAAAATGCTCTGCCGTTTCTTGTATGAACTGCATCGTACCGAAGCAGTCCAAACTTCCTGCGGGCGCTAGAAAAATGGCGAACCAGACGCGTGGGACCCGGCCGCCACGGACCTGCGCAATCCCCTATGCTGCTCCTCTCGAACGGGACATACTGAATCTGGTATGCTGGTTCGCCTCCACAGGGCAATACTCGCCTTCGGTATTCTTATCACCCCTGCCCTCGCCTCGGCAGCTCGTTCGCCGGAATGCGTTCGTTGGCTAAACCAAGATTCAACCGGCTCCGAATCAATCGATACCGCGACTTTCACCACATTCGCGGAAGAAGTTCGTACGATACGTGCAACGTGCGCGAACAATCAGTGCAACACTAATGTGGCGCGCATTCTCGAGTCCAGCGCTAGCCTTCCTCGCGATAGTGAAGTTCTCCTTATTTATCCGAAGAATCCTTTCGACAATCTTTATCCCCAAGGCGCCGCTCGTGACGTGACGGGCTGGCGCTTCCACGTTGTTCTCTTTATCAGAGGACACGTCGTCGACGTCGACCGGAAAGGTACGCAGATCTTCACGCCGGCTGACGAGTACTTCCTGGGCATGTTCGGCACGAAGAATATTGCGCTGAGTGAGATAGGAGTAAAAACGGTACCCGCGACTGAATACCTCGGTCGTCGAAAAAAATACGGATACGCTCATTATCTTTACGAGATTTGGGAGGACCCCGACGCATCGGCCATGGATTTCATTCGCGCCCGCCAGCCCAATTTTACACAAACGGCCAATGTCCTTCGTTCCAATCCTCCATCGCACCTCAGCGGGGTACATCGCCTCCGGCATTACAATGCCCAAGAGCTGAGCGACCTCGGCCGCGGCAAGGGCGTTCGCTTCGATTACCTGTTCACTTCGACAAGCGACGCGGCTAGCGCAGTTCCGCGTAATATTTCGGGTCAACTCGTCGATTTCAACGATCGGATGGCTACGCTTCGGCTGTCCGACGGCGCCGAACAACGTATTCCACTAGAACTCATCTATACGGAAACGATTACCGAAAAATGAGCAGACAAATCTAGCTACCGACTTGTCTCGAGTTCCAATACGGCTAACAAGACATGAGTAGAAAAGTTGGAAGATTCGATCGAAATCGAGATGGCGACGTGAACTACTATTCACATTTCATCTGCTATGACGAGAAACGGGTTAAAGTGACGGACTAAATACATTTGCCGCAAACTCATGAAACAATGAAGGCCGCAGTTCGCTCCTGACTGCGGCCTTCACTGTTTCCCATCGGTTTCCGGCTCCGCTTCCGTCCCCACATCAATGACCGCCTTCGCATTCGGTTTTTTGTCTTCCAGTAGCGTGGTCAAAAAGAGCAGCGAGACAAACCCTCCCGCGGCTCCTAGATAAAACCAAGTGCCGTAAAGGTGTTTCGTCTCTCGCCAGCGAATATTTTTGTAAGCGTCCTCCAGGCGGGCGGGTCCCGTCTGGTAGATTTCGACTCGTACCGGGGCTCCGGTTGAATCCACAAAACCATTTTCCACGATCCTACGCACAAGGTCGCTTGCGCGCTCGGAGCGTGCGGTTCCCGCTAAAGCTAATCCCCCAGCGGCGAGCTCCTCGCAGGCGCCGTGGTGGCACGTAAGTGAAGTCGATTTCCCATCACTCAGCGTCTTAAAATGGTTTTGAACCATGGCCATACTCTCGGGGCTGATCCCCCGGAAGCGGAACAGAATTCCAGGCGAGAGCGTCTTCACGCCGTGCTTCACCTTCACCGGCGCCGGTGAGATATTCCCATCGTAGCGCGTATTACCGACGACCAAGTAAGCGTGTCCACTGTCCCCATCTTTGATTCCGAACAAAACCTCGTCGGAATTCGGAAACATAGCCGAGCGCGGGATGAGGTGGTTGCGTAGAGGTAAATGATCGACCTTCCGAACGTCGATGGATTGACTTAAGAATCGATCCTGAAGAAGCGTTACGCAAGTCCGGGAGGGAGCGGCCTGAACGCTCGAGGACGCTACGATCTGCAGAATAAGAACAAACGCGAGCCCGCGCGTGAAGCATTTTCGGAGACCGTTCATATTACCCTCGTCTAAACCGATAGCGCGTCTACGACAAAGCGCCGTCCGATCCAAGATGAGATACTTTTCGGATAAATCCTAACTCGGCATGAGGGCGAGAGCATTTCACCGAACAGAACGCCAAACTTTTGACGCCCAAAACCTATTGATCTGCCATATCGCCAACTTAAATCACCACGGCCGATCAATCGCGACTTGGAGAGAAAGTTTTTATCCGAATCGCGCCAGACGAAATTCGTTTCTGAAAGTCTCGCGCCGAATAAAGTCCCGTGGTTTCACGCGAACGGGCAAGTTTTCTAAAATCGAGTTCGACGCCCGTGGCTGCGGGAACATTCAATGGTCCTTCGGCAAGAATCGGTGAGAACCCTTTTTCTTGAGGTGGTACGACAAGATTCTGCCCAAAGTATTCGAGATCGTGCGGAGATTTACCCGAAACTACGCCCGCCACCACCACGTAGGCATGGTGCTCTACCGCCCGCGCTTGCGCGGCAAACCGAACCCGTGCGAGCCCCTCTTTCGTCGTCATCGATGGAACGAGAATCAGGGTAGGAAACTGGTTAGCCAATAGGTTCGACAAAGCCGCGAACTGCGCGTCGTAGCAGATCAAAGTGACCCAATTCCCATACGCCGTCGGCACAATGACCAACTCGTCTCCGCCTTCCCACCCCCAGGCGACTTCTTCGGGAGTCGGAAAAAGCTTGTCCTGGAAAATGGGCTCCGAACGTCCGCGGAGAATAAGAACGGCCGTGTTTCGAATTCTTTCGCCGACTCGTCGCGGAGCACTCCCGCCTAGAATGTCGACCTTCTCACGTGCACTCAATTTCTTAAGAAAACTCACATACCGAGGGAAAAAGTCGGTCGCCAGTTTCTCGATCTGTTTGATCTCGGCCGCCTTACTCTCCCCGCTCCCGGAATAGACTAATTGGTCGAGCACGACGAGCTCTGGCAGCACGACAAGCTTCGCCCCCCGCTTTCGACAATCGACGATCGATTTTTCGACCTTTGCCAGAAACTCGGTTTCCGTCGTCGGTTTATCGATGGGAAACTGTACGACGCCGACCTTTAGTTTCAAGTCCGCGAGCGATGGGGCGACTTGCTGGGTCGACGGTTTAGCGCCGGCCTCCGCCCAGTCCGTGCTAATCGGACCTAGCGCAAGGACGAGCGCCCAAATCCACCCCCGAGTAAACCGTCGGACTTGAAATCCATGCCTCGGCACCTAGCGCCCTGGCCCCGTTTGCTGCGAATCCCGCTTCGCCCCTTCCCCGTCCGCGGTGCGATTCCGTGGGAGCTTTTTCTCTTTGGTCGACGTCACGGAATCGGGTTCCATCACCTTCGTCACACATTTGGAAAGTCGGTCAATGCTCGCACAAAGGTCCGCCGGCATTCGCGGAAAAATGGGCAGCCGCTTTCCATCCGACCCCATCACCTCGCCCACCGAAATTTTCGAATACGCTTGCACGGATTCGCAGTCCTCAAAGTGGGTAAAGGTCTGAGGCTGACTTAGCGTACTCGAAAGAATCGACGCTAGGAAAGGATCGTCCTCTCCTTCCGCAGGCTCCGGCGTCTCGCATTGATTCGCCATTTCTTTTATCTGCGCATTGAGCCGATCGAGTTGCCCGCCCTTCTCTCCCAAAGCTCCCACGGTGAAATACAAAAACAATCCCGCGGCTTTGATTCGAAAGATATCGTCGGCAACCGCATCTTTTAAAAAATGGCGCAAGTAACCGTGCCCGCTCTCACCCGGCGAATCAAAAAGCCGATCGTACTGATTCAAATTCTCAACCGCCGGCCTAGCCGCGTCCCACTTGAAGCGCTTCCCGTTGATCAGCGCTTCTCCGCGAAGAAATTCGTCGTGACCGATGCGGACTTCGTTTCCGTCGGAACGCAGAATCGCTGCTTGATCCTTCCACGTCGCCTTCGGAGAGACGCGGCCTAATGTTTTGAGATAGTTTTTTAAGACGTCCGTGTCGCCCGCGCTCAATCCATTTTTCTTGGCGAGTTCGATGATGCGGGCGGGGGCCGGCTCTTGGCGATTGAACTCCTCGACGATCGCCTTGAGTCGTTGCGCGCTGTCTTTTCTAAGCGCGTAGTGAATTCGAGTTTGGACCTGCGGGGCATACTTGGAGGCGCTTTGCGCCGTTGCGGAAATTCCGAGTCCTAGTGCGATTATGACGATCCCAGCCCTCATTCCAACTCCTCGGGCCGCGATTCGGCGCCTACTCAACATTCTGGCCTAGCTCCGTTAAAAAAAGCAAATTTACGCGGCGATTCCGTCATTCCTGCCACGGTAGGAATGGCATGTTCCCTGCTATTCCCTAGGCATATCGATTTATGTTTTCGAGAGGAAATAATTCCGCTCGATTTCCTACCGCAACCCTAGTCGAGAGAGGATCCATCATGACTAAAAAAGGCGACAAATCAACATTCGGCATTTTTTCTTCCCGTCCAGCCGTTGACCACGCGGTCGACGTTTTGAAACAACGAGGTTTTCGCAATAGCGATATCTCGGTGCTGATGCCGTCTCAAGAAGGCACCGAAGAATTCGCGCACCGGAAAGACACCAAAGCTCCGGAAGGCGCCGCGACCGGCGCTGGCACCGGCGCCGTAATCGGTGGCGGATTAGGATGGCTTGCAGGAATCGGCGCTCTGGCGATTCCTGGCATCGGACCGTTCGTCGCGGCCGGGCCGATCATGGCGGCACTTGCCGGTGCGGGCGTCGGTGGCGCGGTCGGTGGAATTTCAGGCGCATTGATCGGAATGGGCATCCCTGAATACGAAGCCAAACGGTTTGAAGGAATGGTCAAAGACGGCGGCATCCTACTCTCCGTCCACGTCGACGACTCTGACTGGCAGAAAAAAGCCAAAACCATCCTCGAAGAGTGTGGGGCACGCGATATCGCAAGTGCGGGAGAAGAGTCCTCGCCCGATGTCCGCGCGGGTCTGAAAAGCGGCGGGGTTTTCTCCACCGATAAAGACACCGACTTCAAGCAAAAGGATTCGACGTTTCGCGCCTAACGCGTCTGCGTATTTACGTAATTCTAGAATGAAGGTGAAGGCGGCGAGGAAACTCGGTGCCTTCACCTTTTTGAACGCTTCTTGACCTGGACAAGCGCGGGCCGAGCGCCAAACTACTGACTCTCCTGTGGCAAGTTCAACCACCTAAATTCCCCGACGCGCAGACGGCATGAAACTCGCACTTCTTCTCAACAGGAAGGAATTCTGCCCATGCATGTTCGAATCTTTTCGTTGGTTCTTTTTTCTGCCATGTTAGGTGCCTCGTTTTCGTTTGCCGACGGGATGATTGGCGATGCCGATAGTATTCGCGCTCGTGGCGGCGTCGGTAATTACCTCTTTCACCGTGATTATAAAGACCCAGGCGCGACCGATCGAACCCTCGAACGTCGCCAAGCCCACCGGGGAGGGTATAACTACGCCCCCGGCGATGCGTCGGATTACGAGAACCTGCCGACGTCCGCGACCTTTCAAGAAGACGAGCTTGCGATAAGCGCTTCGTCCGCGTTGCCTGCAGAAGAAGCTCCAAAGTTGGGTACCATCCTTTTCCCTTCTTCCTCCGCCAGGATCGCGTCCGACGATGAAACGCAACGATTAGACACTATCGCGGGCTACCTCAAATCCGACCCTTCGATGAAGGCACAAATCGTCGGCTATGCTGATGCAACCGGCGAAGCGGATGCCAATCGCAAGCTATCCGAAGCTCGAGCGAAAACGGTAGTGGAAGGATTGAAACGTCGCGGCGTATCGACAGCCCAGCTTTCATGGGAAGCAAAGGGCGAACAAAGTCCCGCCAGCGACAATTCCACCGCCCAAGGGCGCGCAGAAAACCGCCGCGTCGAAGTGAGCTTCCAGTAAGGATTCACCTCGCTCGAGGACGAAGTCCAGGATACCCTATAGGGGATGCTCTCCCACCGCGCAAAACTCATCTGGATTCTGGGCTTAGTCGCCGTTGACCAAGGGACAAAGATTCTCGCCCAAGCCCACGTACGCGATCATCCGGCGCGCGTTTATTGGGGCGGTCTTTTTCGCATAGAATACGCCGAAAACTCAGGCGCCTTTCTTAGCCTTGGAGCTGCGCTATCGCAGGAGACCCGCTTCTGGATTTTCGTGGTCGCCGTCGGCATTTTTCTCAGCGGAGCGGCCTGGGTACTTTTTCGGGAAAAGACGCTGGATCGAACCACCGCATTTTCACTCTCTGTAATCGTCGGTGGCGGTATCGGAAACTTAATCGATCGCGTTTTCCGCCCCAATCACGGCGTCGTTGATTTCTTAAACGTCGGAATCGGAAACCTCCGCACGGGTATTTTCAACGTAGCTGATATGGCAATCATGCTCGGAGTGATTCTGCTCGCCGCAAAAAGCTTTGAGCGCCCAAAACCAGCCGGCGCTCCGGCCTCACGCCCCGAAGCGAATACCCCGTAAAGGATCGGTCCTCGCCGCCCGCAACGACGGATAGACCGACGCGATCAATACAATCACCAAGGCCGAGACTGCGATCAATAGATAGTATTGCGGCAAAAAACTCACCGGCAGCGTGCGATCAAAATAAATATCCGGCAGCTGGATAAACTCCCAACGCCGTAGAGCCGCGCAGATTCCAAATCCAAGCGCCATCCCAAGTCCCGTTCCGACGCCTCCGATAAGTAAACCTTCGGCAAGAAAAACGGCCCCAATATCTGGGTCGCGAGCCCCCATCGCTTTCAAAATCGCGATTTCGCGCTTTTTCTCCAGCACCATCAAGGTCAACGTCGTGATGATGTTAAAACTTGCGACGATCACGATAAAAACCAGGCTGATGAACATCGCAAGACGCTCAAGCCTCAGCGAAGCGAAAAGATGGGCATTCAAATCCATCCAATCACGGGTAAAATAATTTCCTTTTTGCGAGCTGAGCCGGTCACGAACGTCACGAGCCGATTCGGAATCCTTAAGTAAGACCTCCCACTGAGTAAGGACGCCGGCCCGACGCAAAAAACTGCGGACGGAGCCCATCTCGGAAAAGACCGTGTGGAGTTCCTGCTCCGGTACCCCGGAGCCATAAATGCCGGCGACGAAAAATCGCTTCAGCCGCGGGATCGTGGAAAAAGGTCCGTCCGTGTCGGTAGGCGAAATCAACGTCACCATCTCGCCAGGAATCAATCCCATTTCGTCGGCCAGAGCCTGCCCAAGGTAGATCTTCGCAACCTCCGTCGTCGACGCTGCTCCTTCCAAATCGGGCGCACGCAGCGGAGACCGGGCCGTCTCGACCAAGATGGAATTTAAACGTTCAAGCCGAGCGTCGTCGACCCCCTTTACCACCACTCCACTTACTTTACGTCCGCCGCGCAGAATGGCTTCAGTTTGAAGCACGGGGTAAATTCCCTCGATCTCGGGCTGAGCGCGGAGAAATTTCCCGAATTTGGAATCTTCGAAATCCTTCGCCGCCACCCGTCCGCCGTCAAAGCCGGGAGCGTCGACCGTCGGAGTGATCAGAAGGTGCAACTCCTGGTTCATCAGCCGCTTTCGCATCTCGACTTCAAACCCATCCATCACCGAAAGCACGACGATCAGCGCGGTTACACCTAAGGCCACCCCCACCATCGAAATCAAGGTGATAAAACTCAAAAACCGGCTATGTTTTTTCGATTTTAAGTACCGAAGGCCAACCCAAACCGTCCAAGGCTTACGAACCAGACTTTGAAACGTTTCGCGGATCAGCCCGGTATCAATCACGATGGAACTTTTCGCCGCTCGATGCCATGCGAATTAACGTCGGCGCCGGCTCAAAACGCGCCCCGAATCGTGCATGGAGTTTTCGAAGACGCTCGACGATTGTCGCCGCGCCCAGAGTATCTGCATATCGAAGCAGGCCACCTCGGAATGGAGGGAATCCGGTCCCCATAATCATTCCCAAATCCACTTCGGAGGCGGTTTCGACAATTCCCTCGTCCAAACAACGCGAGGCCTCGTTGATCATCGGCAAAAGGCAGCGGTCTAGAATCTCTTCCTTAGAGACTTTTCCTGCCGCAGGCGTCACGCCTAAAATCGCGTAGATCTCCGGATTGATCTCCTTTTTTTTCCCGCTGGCATCCAGGTATTGGTAAAGCCCTTTTCCGTTCTTTTTACCTAGACGGCCCGCGGCCACGATCTTGGTATTGAAAGGAGCCGGCTCCATCCGCGCGCCAAAGCCGTCGTGCAGGATGTGCGCGACTTTTTCACCGACGTCGACGCCGACTTCGTCGATCAATTCCATAGGACCCATCGGCATTCCGAAATCCAGCAGCGTCTTATCCAACTCTTCGATCGTCGCGCCATCGGCGAGCAACCAGGTTGCTTCGTTCAAATAAGGCATCAAGAGCCGGTTTACGAGGAAACCCGGCCGGTCTTTCACGACCACCGGCATTTTTCCAAGCTGTTTGGAGAATTGATAGATCCGGGAAACCGTCTCGTCGTTCGTCTTATCTCCCCGAATCACTTCGACCAGAGGCATCCGGTGGACGGGGTTAAAAAAGTGCATCCCGCCGAAACGCTCCGGCTTCGCCATCGCCGACTGCATCTCCGAAATCGAAAGGGACGAAGTGTTGGACGCGATCACGCAGTCGTCACGGACCTGGCCTTCGAGTTCTTTCAAAACGGATTTTTTTACGTCCATCTTTTCGATGACCGCTTCGACGACGAAATCGACGCCTTTGAAACCGGAATAATCCAGGACCGGAGCGATCAGATTCAACTTCTGCTGGTATTGGCGTTTATTGAGTTTTCGCTTCTGAAGGCTACGATAAAAAATCTTCTGCGCCGACTGCATCCCCAGCGTGAGCGCCTTCGTCGAGATGTCTTTCATCCGAGCGGCAACGCCTTTATCCGCGTAAAGCTGGGCGATTCCGCCGCCCATCACTCCCGCGCCTAAAACGGCGGCCGCGGCGACCTTGTCGATTTTGATATCCGTCGCGACGCCTTTCGATTTCTTGACCGCTTCGGTGAGAAAGAACAGTCGGATCAAGTTTTTTGATATCGTCGTTTCGGCCATTTTTCCGAAACCACGCGCTTCGCGCTCCATTGCGTCGTCCCGCTCACGCCCCCGAAGCTTCTGGGATGGGTCGGCCGCGTACTTCGCGCCGATGTCCGAAAGAACTTGGATCACTTCCAAAGGCGCTGGATAGTGCCCGTGGGTTTTCGAAAGCACGCCGTCCCGCGCCTTCTTTAGGATAAACATCCGGCCCGGCATTGTTTTTTCAAACGCCGCGCCGACCATTCCGCCCGCGCCGCCGAGCTTAGGCTCTTTCGCGATCCGCTCGCCCGAGCGCAGGCGTTTGAGATTTGCTTTCAGCCACACTTCGACGTTGGCGTCGAAATTTTCCTTCGCGAGCGCTGCCTCCACGATCCCGGCTTTCGCCGCGCGGTCGCCCGGCAAGGTCTTACCGGTCAAAATCATATCCAGCGCGACGGCCAGACCGACCTTGCGCGACATCCGCACGCATCCGCCCATCCCGGGAATAACCCCGAGATTGACTTCGGGCAGGCCGATGCGAGCCGAAGGATCGTTCGACATCACGATCGCGCTCGAAGCAAGCGAAAGCTCGCATCCTCCACCCATCGCCGTGCCGTTCACCGCCGCGATCGTCGGAAACGGGAGATCTTCCCAGCGATCGAGTAGCTTTTGGCCCTTGCGCGCGAGCGTGTAAGCCTCCTCCGCCGTTTTCGCCGCCGCAATCATATTAATGTCCGCTCCGGCGATGAAGTTGCCGGCTTTACCAGAACGAAAAATCAAAGCCTCGATCTCGCCTGCTTTCCCTTGTTTTTCTAAGCCATCGATCAGCTTTTCGAATTCCGTAATCACCCCTGCCGAAAACTTATTCACCTTCTCCCCGGGTAAATCGAACGTGACACGGAAGAGTTTATAGCCGGCCGAGGCCGAGAGATCTTCGAGTCGGAATGCGGTCGCGCTCATTTTACCATCCTGGGTTCGGGTCGTCGGTTGGGTTGAAGTTTCCATAGTGCCCGAAGTGTAAAAGGAAAAAGGCCGCGGCTCAAGACTCGAGTCTCCTCGAGCCGAACCGCGGCCTTTTGATCGGCGATTATTACCGTTTGTCTCTGGTTTTTAGGCGACCGATCTAAATCGGGACCGTCCCGCTCTCGGGAAGGGCTCGATCGTTTTCCAATTCCGGGCGAATGACCCGGCTAGCTAAGAAGAGGTCCAAAGGGCGAGCTCAGAACTTAATCGAGGCATTCACAAGGAACATCTGAATGTTCGAATTCTCGAGCGAGCGGCTAACCGCCATCTTGTTCGGATCAAGATATCCGCCTCCACCGTAAGGAGTGTAGAAAGCCCCGTTATAAAACGGCTGATCCTCAATCGAAGAGAAGGCATGGAGTAATTTATACTCCGCGCCAATCGTAATATGAGAACCAACACGGAAGTCGATCCCGGCCTGCAACATCCCCTGGAACTGCATCAGACGGTAGTCTTCGCTACCCCAAGTCGGACCGTAATTCCCCAACGTCCGCTGGTCGTAGTTCACGTACCCAACCGAATAAGCCGTTCCCGCCCCGATGAACGGGCGTACGGTCGACTTCAACCCGGCGAAATACAACTTTGCCCCCAATTCGAACGTATTATTCTTAAAGGAGAGCTGATTATAAGCGTAGTTGTTGAAGGAGTAATAATTCTTCGGTCCGACTCGGTAGTCAGCAAAAGAATATCCGAAGTTCAGCGAAACATAGTTTGAAACATCGTAACCTAGGCTAGCTCCCAAAACGTAGAGGTTTTGGAAATTGTAGAAGTCGTTCCAAATGGCGGAAAGCCCGCTCTTCGGAGTAACCGAAAAGCCGCCTTTAAAAGCTTCCTCACCTTCGGGCTTTCCCGAGACGGGTGCCACTGACATATTCGTCGAAGACTGATACGAGACGACTTGATCGGTTACCACGGGCTGCGCGGGTGCACCCACGCTCTGCGGAGCCGCCGACATCTGATAGGA
>CAZAKW010000044.1:10731-13411 GCA_964485835.1 uncultured Bacteriovoracaceae bacterium | reverse complement strand
CGGACTGCGGACATTCTCGCGAAGCGACACTGGAGAGCTCTTCGCTCCATCTCCGCTTTCATTGATCTACGAAAACACGCTCGACTTTTGCGTCGAGAGATTCCAATCGCTCCACATCGATTTTCGATCGAGTCCACCGCCGGAACTTAATTTGGTTTGCCGCGAAGTCCAGATCGTCCAGGTTCTCTTGAACCTTTTGACCAACGCAGCGGACGCGGTGGCCGAAAGCGAGACGAAACGAATCGACCTCCATATCGAAGTCACGGAAGACGAGGTCCGCTTCGTCGTCACCGACAGCGGTCCGCGCATCCCCGCATGGGTCGCACGCAATATGATGAACCCATTTTTCACCACCAAACCGGTCGGAAAAGGGACAGGACTCGGCCTGAGCATCTCCAACGGTATCGTCGAGGATCACGGCGGCACGCTAAGATACGACGAAACGAGCCCGCAGACCCGTTTCGTCTTCACTCTTTCCCGCGGTCTCGCCGCTGGCGTTAAACGTCCCCGATCACCTTCTGAAGCCGCTTTTCTGCGCTAAAGAAGAAGAGCCCGACCACCGCTCCCAGTACGGCGAAAAGCATGAAGAAGGCGTTGTTCGAAAGCGTCGAATAAAGCGTTCCCAAAAGCCCGGCCGCGTAATTTCCGATGAACGAGGAAACGAACCACACCCCCATCATCATCGAAACAAATCGAGCCGGTGAAACTTTCGTGACCAAGGAAAGGCCGATCGGAGAAAGATAAAGCTCCCCCATCGTAAACACCCAAGTCGTCAGCGCGAGCCAGAACATATTCATCAACGATCGATCGATCGTGATGAAATTCTGGGCCAATGGGATGATCGCGAAAGCGATACCGGCAAGAAAACACCCGATGCCCATCTTGCGAACGGAACTCGATCGCTTTCCTTTGGCTGCGCGACGATCCCAGAAAATATTCAAAAGCGGGGCAAACAAGAAAATATAGAGCGGGTTCAGAGACTGATAGTTCTCCGCCTGGAGGCCGATCCGGGCCCAATCCGCTTTCTCTTCCGCCCAGATTTGCAGTGTATTCCCCTGCTGTTCGAAAATGGCCCAGAAAGCGACCGTTCCACAGCAAAGGATAGTTAATGCCGCGACTCGAGCGCGATCGCTGGCGTCCTCGATCTTACGGATCGCGATTACGACCGACGCGATCACACCGATGATGATCAAGAGCTTAAGCGCCGTCGGAAGCATCAGCACGATCAAGAACAAAGCCATGAAAGCCAAAAGCCCGCCCACATTTTTCATGAGGAAGGGTTGGCGTTTCTCAGGCGGCAATAAGTGGGTGAGATCTTCGGTGGGCAAATATTTGCGTCCGAAATGATAACCGATCAGACCGACGAGCATCCCGAATCCGGCGAAAGTAAAGCCGAGGTGCCAAGCAAAACCGGGATCGGTGCGGCCCATCGACTCCGCAACCCATACGGCCAAGTTCTTACAGAGAAACGGAGAGAAGAAAGCTCCGAGATTGATCCCCATGTAAAAGATCGTGAAAGCCCCGTCCCGGCGAGCATCGCCGGGTGGGTACAGCGATCCGACCTGCGTCGAGATATTAGGCTTAAAAGCGCCGTTTCCTAGAACGAGGAAAAACAAAGCGAAGAGAAACAAACTCTCAAAGCCCATCAGGAAGTGGCCGACCGCCATCAGCGCGCCGCCGACGTAAACGCTTTTTCTTTTGCCCCAGATTCGATCGGCGAGGATTCCGCCGAAGAAAGGCGTCAAATACGCAAAGCCCGTATAGAGACCGTAAATGTGCGAGGCGTAAGGTTGATTTTCCAGCGGGCCGAAACCGCGCTCCAAAATACTCTTTAAGAAATTAAAGCCCGTGACGTTCGCAGCGCGATCGGGATCGACCATCAGGTACTGGACCATATAAAGGACGAGCAATGCGCGCATTCCGTAAAAGGACATCCGCTCCCACATCTCGGCGAAGAAAAGGACGAAGAGGCCTTTTGGATGTCCAAACCACTGACCCGATTTCGACCCGGAAGCCGCAACACTAGACGACATAATTTCCCCTCATTCGCAGAATCGCTCGTTAGGACCGCGAACCGTTTACGACAAGGATCTTAAGATTGCACGCGAAAGGTCCACGAGAGAATCCACTCGAAGCGAAGATCCCGGCCAAAACGGAACACGACGCTGCGCGTTTTATGCGGGTGCGCTGTCGAGATAATAACCGACCCAGTAAAGGTTCTCGAGGGAACTCGCGGCGACATCGATGGGCTTAGCACCGCCGAAATCAGGATGTGCCGTGAAAAGCCACTTCACCTGCTCTTCGCCCTTTGGGTACCGGGTGGCAAGCCGGCGATAAATTGCGATCAACGGTGCCGCAGCGTCGAAGCCCGGTGGAATCGTGGGTTGACTAGGTGAATCTCCCCCGGCCGACTCAAGGAGATGCTCAATCGCATCGATCGGCACGCGCAATAAACCCGCGAATTGCGCGGGCTCAAGTCCCCACTCCACACGAATCTTACGCAGCCACTGGGGGACCGTTCTTTCTTCGATCATCGATCGCGGAGCCGCACGCGGATCTTGTACTTACCTTGGGAGGTGTAGGTATAAACGCCCGAGCCCGCTCCCATGGTGTCGTCTTTCGTGAACTTGGCCTTGCCGCAACTCGCAAGGAGGACCTGCCCGCTTTCCTTATTGTTTTC
>CAZAKW010000044.1:0-10721 GCA_964485835.1 uncultured Bacteriovoracaceae bacterium | reverse complement strand
GCTTCACGCGTTCCCGCCGTCGGGTCTCCGGAAATTTCTTCGTCTCCGGAAACGATTTCAAAATCGGGGCGAGTTCGCGCGTTCTTCGTCGTTTCGATCAAGACCGAAGAATCTTCCTCGGACGGATTCGAGATCCGCTGGATCACTTTGGTTTGGTCATCCGCATAACCGGTTGGTGATAAAACGAGATAGAGTAAAACCAGGCGAAAGCGCGTTTTCATAGGCCCCGATTCCATCCGAGCGTCCCAGAAAAGTCAATGTGGGCAAACCTAACGCGGCTCGATAGCGGGACGCTGCCATCGATTGTAGCGGGTGAGCATAAGAAGACCTGGGATCGCCAATAAAGTTGAGATCAAGAAGTACTGCTCCCACCCCACGGCGGCTTGAAGATAGCCCGTCGGCGCCGCGATGATTTTAGCGGGAACCGACATCAGCGACGTCAGAAGCGCGTACTGAGTCGCCGTGAATCGCTGATTGCAAAGGGACATCAGAAAAGCCGCGTATGCCGCCGTCCCCATGCCTCCCGCAAGGTTTTCCCCGGCGATCGTTGCAATTAGCGCCCCCCGTTCGTTACCGACCCTCGCCATGAACAAGAAGAGCAGATTGGTGGCGCCTTGAAGGATGCCAAATAAGATCAAGGCGCGCTTCATCCCGAGACGCGGAATCATCGCGCCGCCGATCAACGTTCCGACGATCGTCGCGGCGAGCCCGAAGACTTTTGTGACCGCGCCGATATCGGTCTTCGTAAAGCCGATATCCAGGAAAAATTTCGTCATCAGCGCGCTCGCGACGGCTGAGTCAAGTTTATAGAGCAGGATGAAAACCATCACCTCGATTGCGCCCGGTCGAGAGAGAAACTCCTTCAGCGGGGCGATCACCGCTTCGCGAATCGAACGCGGGGGCTTTCCGGTGACGGGCTCTGGCCCAATCAAGGTACCGATGACTCCGACGAGGATCGTCGCGGCCATAAACAGGTACACCGTTTTCCAGGAATAATGGTCCGCCATAATTAACGCGAGCGCCCCGGAAATCAGCATCGCGAGCCGGTAGCCCATGATGTAGACGCCAGCGCCGGCGCCGTACTCTTCGGGCTTGAGCACTTCCGTCCGATAAGCATCGATCACGATATCTTGAGAAGAAGAGAAGAACGCGACCAAAACCGCCAGGGTCGCCATTGCCGTCAGATTAAAACTTGGATTCGTCAAAGCCATGCCGGCGATGGCGCCCGCCAAGCCGAGTTGGGTCAAAATCATCCAACCGCGTCGGCGCCCCAAAAACCGGGGGAAGAATCGGTCCATGAAGGGCGCCCAAACGAATTTCCAGTTGTAGGGAATGCCGACGAGCGCGAAAAGCCCGATCGTTTTGATATCCACGTTTTCCGTCGCTAGCCATGCTTGGAGCGTGCCCGCGGTTAAAGCGTACGGAATTCCCGCTGAAAACCCGAGTAAAAGCATCACGAGCATGCGACGCGAAACGAAGATCTGGAAGATTGATTTCATCTTAGGGCTAACGCTACCATGCCCCCATGAATCCCGAAAAAACGAAAACCGAACGTTCTCGCGCCCCGCTCAGCTCTGATCTCGAAGCGCTTCGCCCGCGCTTGAACGACGTCCTCGGAACCCTCGAAGCGGATCCGCAGTGGTACGCCTCCGTTTTTTTTGAACGCAAGGCGAACCGCACCTTTGGCGCGAACCTCAAACAGACCCAGCTCTCCGATTCGATCTCTACCGGCGCCGTGCTCCGGATTTATGACGGGTTCACCCTCTACGAACAAGCGACCGACCGATGCGAACCGGAGATGTTACTCAAAGAAGCCAAAGATTTGGTCGCGCGCGTTCGGAAAGGCGAATCGATCGCCAAAGCCTCAGGTACCCCGCGGCGTCCTTACCGGGCTCCGACCTGGGCTGAACGCCGGAAAACCCGACTGGATGCGGAGCTACTTTCGCAACTTCCCGCCGACGTCGAGGCGAAAACCCCCGTCCATTTCGGAATCGCCTTTTCTGAAGATCCAACCACGGTCTCGACGCAAGCCCGTCTCGCCCATCTCAAGGATCTTCTCGAGCGCATCAAACGAATCGCGCCCCAAGCTTCTTTAACCGAAGTAGACCTCTCTTACGTAATGGCGCGGGAAGGGGTTTCGGTCGAGGAATCTCTCTTTATCGATCGCGGGGCGAACCTCTCTCAAACCCTCTACCGCGTCTCCGTCACCTTGATCGTGATGAGCGGCGCGGAACGCTCCGCGAACCGGTTCGGCGGTTTAGGCGGGCGCGAGGCGACTCGCGTATCCGACGCGAAAATTCTCGAAATTTTGGAAGACTTGCGCGCGATGAAGGATTCCGAGCGGCTGGAACCCGGTAAATACACGCTGCTTCTGAGTCCGACGGTTTCGGGCGTCGTCGCGCACGAAGCGTTCGGCCATTCCCAAGAAGGCGACACCTGTGCCCGCGGACGCTCGAAAGCCTGGGAACTCCATCACGAGGGGGCGAAAGTCGGCAATGAACACGCGACGATCCTCAACAGTCCCGCCGTTTACCGAAACGGCGTTGAAGACGCGGCTGCGTGGGGGTCCTACTTCTTCGACGAAGAAGGATGGCTGGCCGAGGAGCAAGTGATTCTCGATCGTGGAGTTTTAAAAGCGCCGATGACGAATCTGACGTCCGCGATTCGACTGGGAATTCCGAGATCCGCGAACGGAAAGCGGGAAAGCTGGCAAAACGGCGTCTATACTCGGCAAACGAACACTTACTTCAGCCCCGGCGACAAAACGTTTTCCGAGTTGCTCGGGATGATCGACCACGGGTTCGTCGCTACGAGCGTGGCCGGCGGCATGGAAGATCCCAAAGGGATGGGCATCCAAGTCGGACTCCAATTTCTCAAGGAAGTCCGGAACGGAAAATACACCGGAAAGGTGTTCAAGGGGCCTTCCGGCGGCGATATCCAACTGACCGGCTACGTCCCCGATGTTTTGGATTCGATCGTCGCGAAATCAAAAATCGAATTCGAAACGACGGCGCCCGATCAAGCCGCGCATCCCTACAACGACTGCGGCGGATGCGGAAAATATCATAAAGAGATCGTCTACGCCGGATGCGGCGGACCTTACATGCTCCTTAAAAACCAGATCATCGGTTAAAAATATGTGGACCCTCGAACAACTCAAGCGCGAACTCAAATCCCGTTCCGAAATCACGGGATGGATCCTTACCCAAGAAAACCTCCATCGCCGGGAACGGTATTTTCTTTCGGACCACGGCAAGCTTGCGACCGATCAGGACCGAGAAGTCCGCTCCGAATCGATCGATCTTCGGCTTTTCGTGGGGCTCGACCGCCCGGGACGCCAAGGCGAAATCGCAAAAAGATTGGTCAAACAGCTTCCGATCACGGACCAGCTCGAATCGGCGATCGCCGCCGCCCAGGAAACTGATCACGAGGCGTGGGAACTTCCGACCGACATCCCAAGCGACATCCCGGCGGTAAAGTCGTGCGATCCCGGCATGGCCGAAGACCTCGGCGGCGTCATGGACGGAGTCACGCGCGAAATCGCCGCGGCCGTAGAGACGAAGCGAAATACGGACTTCAATTCTTCGGAACTCTTCATGAGCGTTCACGACCGCGAACTCCATCTCTCCAACGGGCTTGTCCATCGATCCCGTCAAAGCCGGATGTACGTCGAAGCCGCTTATTCCTACGCCCAGGCCGGGAAAAGCGACGAGTATCTCCACACCGCTTGGACGATCAGCCCTGAAGATGTTTCCGTCGCTAAACTTTTTCAAGAAGCCAGCGACCGGGCGGAGATCTCCCTACGAACGGTAAAACCCCTCACCGGAAAATTCGCGGTCATCCTCGATGCGGACGTCTTGGCAAAACTTTTTAATTCTTCGATGTTTCTTTTGTCGGCTCGGAGCGAGTATCTCGACCTTCCCCATAAAAAACCGGGGGACGACTTTATTCCGGGAGCTGCCGGCGATTTAGTCACTCTCACGCTGAATCCTGTCCTTGACTACGGCGCGGTTACGACTTCGCTTGGAGACCAAGGTTCCGTCCAACGCCCGACCGTATTGGTTGAAAAGAACAAGGTCGTCGCGACGGCCGTGGACGTCCAGCACGGTCAGTACTTGAAAAAGAAACCCGGCACTTACCGTGGAAACGTCGTTTTGGAAGGGGGAGCCTTGGACCGAGAGCAGCTTCTCCAGGCGGCGCCGCGCGTCCTTGAAATTCTCCAATTCTCCGGCCTCTTTATTCAAGAGACGACGGGAACGTTTAGTTCCGAAATCCGGCTCGCCCGATTGCACGACCACACCACCGGAACGGTTTCCGTGATCAAGGGCGGGTCCTTGTCAGGCTCGCTCTCGGATAATTTCAAGCACGCACGCTTCTCGAAAAACCGAGTTAAACGAACGGAATTCGATTACGGAATCGCGAGCGGCTACTTCGGCCCGGAGTACGCGTTGCTCAACGACGTCTCGATCGTTGGATGAACGACTCAAGGGCTTCGTTTTACCTTGGATGGGCGAGCGCCTTTTTTTAGATCGCTCCGCAGGGCGACCGGGATCATCGCGCCCTCTTCCGGTGCGATTTGAGGTTTCCGTTCGACGTCGTGCACAGGGTAGCCTAGGCTTTTTACGTCACTTAGCGCCTCGGCGAGATCCGCTTCTTCAAGAATCGGCTTTTCGCTTAAGATCCAAAGATATTTTTCGTTAGGTACACCGATGGCCGCCCAACGATAGTCGGTCGCGATCGCGAGGATCAGATAATCAAATTTGATCGGCAAAAAATGCGGACGAATTTTCCAGTGCGTGCGCGCCTGGGAATTTTGGACCCATCCCTTTTGTCTAAGAACCCGCTCCTTGCCGTCGAAGGACTTTGCGCGAGCCCGATACACAATATCGATTCGATCCTCTTTATCGTTCCATTGATAAGTTTCCGTCGCGCTGTAATGGTCTCTCTCCAACGGAGTCGTTCGACCGGCCGCGACAAACCAGGTCTTCATAAATTTCGTCAGGCTGATGGCGGGAGCCGTCCTTGTGAATCCCATGCTCATTCAAGATGCAATCACCAGGCCCGATTCAGGGGGGCAATTCGGCTCAAAAACTTAAACGAAGCTAACCCTCCGCGTTCATCCTTAAAGCCTCCGCCAACCCGATCAGCACCAAATCGGGTTGCTCAACATCGAAAACACGGTCCCGCTCGAATAGGCGCGAAAACCCTCCCGTACCAATCACATAAGGCCGTTCGCCGGCAAAGGCCTCCGCCGAAATGCGGGCAATGATTTCGCGCATCGAGCCGAGATGACCGTAATAAAGCCCCATCTGAATGCTTTCGATCGTCGTCTTCCCTAGCGCAAGTTCCGGCGCGAGAATCTCTACCGACGGGAGCTTCGCGGTTTTGGATTCGAGCGCCTCCATCGAAATTCTCAGGCCGGCAAGAATGTTTCCCCCCAGGTAATCCTTTTCCTTCGTCACCGCGCAAAACGTGGTGGCGGTTCCTAGATCGATGATCACGAGGTCCTTCCCGGGATAAAGCGCTACGGCCCCGATCGCGTTCGCGATGCGATCTGCTCCGACTTCAACGGGATTTTTGTACCGAATTTTTAACCCGGTCTTCACACCGGCTTGGAGAACGAACGGCACGCGGTCGAAGTATTTCTGGCAGGCGCCCTTCAACGAATGCATGACGTCGGGAACGACGGTTGCGATCGCAATCCGTGAAATCTGGGCCGGATCAAATCCGTTCTCGCGAAGGACTTGTTTGAGAAACAATCCGTATTCGTCGGAGCTTGATCCGCCTTTGGAGTTCTTACGGAAACGAAAAAGGATCTTGGGACCCTGTCCGGTTTCCTCGATCACGCCGCCGAAGATCTGAGAGTTTCCGACATCCAGTGAAAGAATCATCAAGCTTGTCCTTCGGGCGATTGAAAGTTTGGGGGTTCGGTGGCGATCAAATCCCCGCCAGCGTTCCAGTCCCGCACGACGATCGAAAGAAGCGAGGCGGCGAGTTCGTCCTTTGTCCGGAACTGCGCCTGGGGAACGAATACTCCGCCCTTACGATGGTAGATCGTTCCTGCGTGGCGATCGCTTCCGCGGTGGATATCCGCGACGGTGTTATAAACGATCCAATCGCTGTCGTAGCCCGAGAGGTCCGGCGCTCCGCCCGTAGACGGTGTCGCAAGTTTAAAGGAAATCACGTTCAAGCGTCGATTCGCGTAACCCCGTACTTTCCCAAGAAGCTTTGGGTTTGGCACGAGGCGAAGCAAAAGCTCGGCCTCCCCCGAAATCTTCGTATCCCCCGAAAGGTGTTCTCCGTCCAAGGTCTCGATCGCGCCAACGCGGTAATCGGCGACGGCGGCGGCATGGATCAGCGAATGGATTTGCGCTCCGTCTTCCGAACGGGAGAGTTCCTCGCGCAAAACAAGATCAAGATCGTCACTTGTGCGGAACAACCGCGTTCGAACGCGGGACGAAACTTGTCCCAAAAACGGAGAGTCCGCCGCAAGCGCAAGGACGGCCGAAAATCCCTGCTCCGCAAATGCGTTCGCGATTCGCACGCCGGTTTCGCCGGTGGAAAGATTCGTCAATACGCGAACCGGATCGATTGTTTCGCGGGTCCCGCCCGCCGTGATCAGCACCGCGGGGGTAGGAAGAACGCTTGGAGCGAGACCACCGGAGAAAAAGGTTTTGATTCGTTCGACCATCGCTTCCGGTTCCACGAGCCGCCCGATACCCACGTCTCCACACGCCATCCGACCGGCATCCGGATCGAGCACGTCCACGCCCCATCCCCGTAACTTGGCAATCGCTTCGTCGACTGCAGGGTGCGCAAACATCGTCGGATTCATCGCCGGCGCGACCCAATAAGGGTTCGGAAAAGAATGGGCTAAAAAAAGCGTGCCGATCAAATCGTCAGCTCGACCGGAAGCCAGCCGCGTAAGCGTATTCGCCGTGGCGGGATAGACGATCGTCAAATCCGCCCATTTCGCCCAGTCGATGTGAGCCATGGCTTCGCCGGGGGAAAACACCGAATTTAAAACCGGATTCCCCGTCAGCCCTTCGAAGCTCGCTTCGCCCACGAAGCGCGACGCGTTTTCGCTCACCGCAACTCGGATTTCGTACCCAGCTTGGGTTAGCTTCGATGCAAGCGCCGCGGCCTTGAAAGCAGCGACCGAGCCGGAGACCTTCAATAAAATTTTTTTCGTCATTCCGACTCCTTCTCGAGCGCTACGTTGTCGATCAACCGGACCTCGCCTAAAAACGCGGCCGCGAATCGCCGAGTTTTTCCCCCCGTGGTCGGGCGATCTTCGAGGTAGTCGACACGAAATCCTTCCTTCTCAAGCGCCGCACGGGCCTCTTCCGCTTCGGAGATCGTCGTCATCGCTTGAAAAAGTTTGGGCGCTCTTTCTCGTTCCTCCGCGCTTAAGCGGACATTGCGCGAGCTCATCGCCAACCCGTCCTTTTCCCGAAGCGTCGGGCAAGCGACGATTTCGACGTCGAGAAAAAAGGCGCGCGCCATTCCTTGGATCAAATCCAGTTGCTGATAGTCTTTCTCACCGAAATAAGCCCGGTCGCAGCGGGCAAGATGCAGAAGCTTCATCACTACCGTCAGTACCCCTTCGAAGTGTCCAGGACGGTGGGTGCCACAGAGTTCGCGCGAAAACTTCTTTTCCCGAATCTCGTATGCGTAATCGTCCGGATAAAGCTCCGTTGGTTCCCGAGGAACGAATACCGCTTCAACTCCAGCTTCCCGGGCTAAAGCTAAATCCGCCGAAAGCGTTCGCGGGTAGCGTTCGAGGTCGCTTGCTTGGTTGAACTGGGTCGGATTCACGAAAATCGACAATACGACGACATCGTTCTCGCGCCTTGCCCGCTCCAGCAGGCTTTGATGGCCAGCGTGCAGCGCTCCCATCGTCGGAACGAATCCGACGCTTGGACCGCGCGTCCCCTTCGCGATCAATCCGGTTCGCCACTCTCGAAATGCCTGGGCTGTGTCGAAGACTTTCATCCGTCGTAACTCTCTTCCTGGGAGGGATAAGCTCCGGAGCGTACGTCGCTTGCGAAACGATCGAAGGCTCCTTGAAACTGCTCAAAGCCGTTTAGGTAACGGCGTAAAAATTTTGGTTTGAAGTCCGGGGTGAAGCCGAGCAGATCCTGCAAAACGAGAACTTGGCCGTCCACGTCCGGCCCGGCGCCGATGCCGATCACGGGAATCGTGAGCGTGGCGGCGATTTTCGCGGCAATCACCGAGGGCACGCACTCTAATACGAGTGAAAAAGCGCCGAGTCGTTCGAACTCCTGCGCGTCGGCGAGAAGGCGCGCTTGCTCCTGCTCCGTCTTCGCTTGGACCTTCATCCCGCCGAACGCGTTGACGAACTGGGGGGTGAGGCCTAGGTGCCCCATCACCGGAACGCCGGATTCGACGACCTGGGTGACGAAGGTTTCGTTGCCACGAATGCCTTCCAGTTTAACGGCGTGGGCCCCCGCGCGAACCAGCGCTTCGACGGCTTCCATGGCCGCGCCCATTCCTTTGCGTACCGAGAGAAACGGAAGATCCGCGACCAGAAATTTTCCCGGCGCCGCGCGCGCGACTGCCGCGGTGTGGAGCGCGATCATTCCGACGTCCGCATGGATGGTCGAATCGAATCCGTGCATCACCATCGCCGCGCTGTCGCCTACCAAAAGCAGGTCCACTTCGCTTTCGTTCAGAATCCGCGCGAATCCCGAATCGTAGCAGGTGACCATCACGAGCTTCGTCCCTTCCCGCTTCCGGCGCGAAAATTCGGGGACCGTCATTTTTTTCCGGGGAGCTTTAGGGCTCGAAGCGGAGTTATGGGAGGACATCGGTGTCTCGATTCGTTTCAAATTCGGTGACCAGGGGCTGCAAATGGACGCGCTCAAAATAGGTTTCGAAAGAAGAGTACAGATCGCCCAATGGAGTCCCCGCTAAAGCCGTGCGGTGGGCCCGGACGGTCGGGCGATCGCCACGTACTAAGGGCCCGGTGAGAGCGCGATCGCCGGAACGCAGAACGTTGGCTAAAGATTGAAACAGATAGGGCGCGAGCGTTTCGTGCGGAAGCCCAAGCCGCGTCTCGAACTGCGAAAAAATTTCCGTCCAAATCAGCGCCGGAAAGTTACCCGCCATCGAAACGAGGGCGTGGTAAAGCGGTCGGTCGTTAGGCGCGAGGCGAAGAGCGACGTTCGGCAACCCTCCCAGGCAGTCGCGAGGATCCGTCCCATCAAAAACGTCTTCGACGATAAAAGGAATCTTTTGGTAAGCCTCGAGCGTGTAACTCTCCGGCCCAAACGTCATCAAGGGATGAGCTCCGAGCACCCCCGGAACCACCGTCGCGCCGGAAGCATGGAGAAGGACGGTCTCGTCTTCGACCGCTCTCTCCACGCGAAATCGATGGGCGACCTCCGCGATCGCTGAATCCGAAACCAAAAACCAGACGTGGGTCCCGCGAAACGCGGCCGCGCGCTCCGGCGAAAAAGTCCGGGGATCTTTCCAGATCTCGAACTTAAGACCCAGCAGCCCGAAGTACGTCGCGAAATGCATCGCGAGTTTACCGCTGCCGATTAAAAGATGATGGGCCGGGCGTCCGGCTAAATGGGGTACCTGTCGCATGGATCAAGTCCTGGGCTAAAAGCCCTATCCATGGATTTACGCCCGGAGTCGAAAGAGCGCAAGGCTGGATGCGCTATCGGTCGTTAGGACCGCGGCCTATGCGAGCATTGCGCCGTACAGATGCGGTCTTCTCCTGGCAGTTAACTACCCATTCCTGCGGTGCCGGCTTCAGGTCGCCAAAGGACACGCCGAACTCGATCACGCTCAAAATCGGCCAAACGAAGCTTCCTTCGGGAATACCTATATCTTGGTACTTGTCTTCGGGAGCCCCACGCTCCTGCAAGGTTATTTCAACGATTTCTCCTCGCCGAACTAACTGAATTCGCCGAGTCTGCTCCGGGATCTCGAAAGCACTTGAAACCAAGGTTTCCGGGTAAGCAAAAACATACCGTATCCCAGGGCTTCCTTCATTATACGCGTAACATTCAAAAGCATCGCCTTCGATGGGCCTTCCGAGTTCCTCCGTGAGGGGTTCAGCCCGGGTTTCGTCAGCCAAGTCGAGACCGCAACCCGAAACCGTCAAAACGAACATCAATCCTAAAAATAGCTGAATTCTACGCATGGCCAGGGTCATACCACTAAGAAAGAATCCGTCAATTTATCCCCAAATGGACACCACAGCGTATTTTCAATTTTTTTTGCTACGTTACGACCCAAGCCATGGCAACGACGCGGGCACCCTGCACGCCTGGCGGGTGGGCCAATAAAAGTCAAACGAGTAACCCAAGCCTCTCCGTAACAAGCCGGTGGTGCGGATTGCAAAGCAGGCGTAGATTCTCAACCGTCGTTGCCCCGCCCATGACCAGCGGCATGGGGTGATCAAAATCAATCGCATGCTGAGAGTTGCAGCGATGCTTGGTTTTTCGATCCGTATAAGTACAACGGTTTTGATCCCGGATGCGAACGGCGCGGCGAATGGCGATGGGAATGAAGCGTGAAGGCTTGGCGTTTGGCGCGAGGTTCTGCGCCGAAGTCGATTTTAGCGGGCAAGTCCCGGGCTCAGCTTCGTTCTGCCCGGAAGTCGACCGCGGTGTTTGAGATTTTTTCTTCGTGGATACGAGTTTCCTTGAACCCCATTCCAGATTTAATTTTGAAGCGGGATTCGT
>CAZAKW010000043.1:0-13423 GCA_964485835.1 uncultured Bacteriovoracaceae bacterium | reverse complement strand
TAAAGAGAACGGCGATCGAACAGTTCCCTTGGATCAGTTGGGTGCAGGTGCCACCGGTGCCAGGAAAAGTTCCGCCGTTAAACGTGAATCGAGAGTCGGAATTGGCGGTTGAGTCTAATAACGCATTCCCCGATCCGGTGGTCGAAACGGGTAGGCGTACGAGGATGGTCGAACTGAGCGAGACGATTCCAAGGTCAACCGTCGGCGCGTCGACGAAAGAAAGAATCCGCGGCGAACCCTCCGAATTGCCTGTGTTCTCGGCGC
This sequence comes from uncultured Bacteriovoracaceae bacterium, assembly GCA_964485835.1. GTDB lineage: Bacteria > Bdellovibrionota > UBA1018 > UBA1018 > UBA1018 > JACMQW01. The sequence continues at coordinate 13,159 of CAZAKW010000043.1, read as the reverse complement.
CGCCTACCTTTTTTTTCAAACCACATCCCGACGCGACAAACGCAAGTGCGGCGACGCCGACATACGCCGATAACTGAAAAATAAAGATGCGGAAGAATTGCCGGAAAGCGTGCAGAAACGTACCTCTCATTCCGGATCGGTCATTCTCAGTATAATGCTGAAAAAAACCACTTGGCAGTGTGTCACGGCTGACCCCAGATAACGCTAAATGTTAGCGATTTTAAGTTTGGGTGGCCCCGAAGACTCGTTTACGCTTATCCCACGCCAGAAGATTGGCGAATCGGCTTCAACCCTAGGGAGTCTTCGTTGAGAAAAGCCTTCGTTCTCGATACCAACGTTCTTCTTTTCGATCCCAACGCGATTTACAAATTCGGCAATAACGACATCATCATCCCGATCGTCGTTGTCGAAGAGATTGATCGATTTAAACGCGAAATGTCCGAGAATGGCCGCCATGCGCGCCACTTTTCGAGATTGGTCGATCAGATGCGCTCGGGAGGCGAGCTCTCGAAAGGCGTTAAGCTTCCAAACGGTGGAATTCTCACCGTCGAACTTGGGACGGAGCAACCCCTTCCTTTTGAACTCCAGATGGACAAGGCGGACAATCGGATCCTCGCTCTGACCATCACGTTGAAAAAAGAACAGCCGAAACGACCGATTGTATTCGTCACGAAGGATATCAATCTTCGAATTAAGGCCGACGCGCTCGGGATCTTGGCCGAGGATTACGAACCGTCGAGCGTCGATCCCGACGAGCTCTACACAGGCGTCACGAATATCAACGTCGATGCCCACCTTGTTGACGAATTTTACGCCAACAAAAAGCTTGTTTATCCGGACGCGGCTCGTCTCTTTAAGCCGAACCAATACGTGATCTTGAAGGATTCCGCGAATGCGACCCACACCGCGATGGGACGGTATTCGAAGGAATTGGAATGCCTCGTTCCCGTGATCAAGCCGCCGGAAGGCCTTTGGGGAATTTTTCCGAAGAACTCGGAGCAAGCGTTTGCGATCGATGCTCTCTTGAACGACGAAATCAAGCTGGTTTCGCTTGTCGGAAAAGCGGGTACCGGGAAGACCCTGCTTGCGATCGCGGCCGGTCTTGCGAAGACCGTCGACGAAGGCGTCTATCACCGTCTATTGGTTTCCCGCCCTGTGTTTCCGCTCGGGAAAGACATTGGGTACCTCCCGGGCGATATCGAAGAGAAACTCAATCCTTGGATGCAGCCGATCTACGATAACGTCGATTTTTTGTTCGGCGCTACGGGCGGCGGCAAAGGGGCATCCCGCCGAGGCGCGGGACGGGGAGCGCAGGAGCTGATGAATCAAGGTCTCCTGCAAATCGAACCGTTGACTTATATTCGCGGTCGCTCGATTCCGCAGCAATACTTGATTGTCGACGAATCGCAGAACTTAACTCCGCACGAGATCAAGACGATCATCACTCGGGCCGGAGACGGAACGAAAATCGTTCTGACCGGGGATAGCTTCCAGATCGATAATCCGTACGTCGATGCGGCCAATAACGGCTTGGTCTACCTCGTCGAACGATTCAAGGACGAAGCGATTTCGGCGCACATCACGCTTACGCGCGGTGAACGGTCGAAGCTCTCGGAGCTCGCATCAAACTTACTCTAAGCCGTTGAGAGCGTCGGCCACCTTCGCGCTTTCGAAGATCGCGCGATCCAAAATTTGCGGATCCGTGCCTTCATAACCGAAGGCACGGAAACGCACGAGCGTCCTAGTTTGGGCGGTCGTATTTCGGAGGTCATATTTTCCTTCGGGGCGGAACGGATTCGGATCGACACGATCGGCGTCCGGAAAATTCTCGGAGAACCATTTCGCGGTCGCGCCGGTCGCATGGCAAGAAAGACAATCGACCGAAACCGAACCATGGACGGTGGGATTTACCACCCGCTGTTCGATTTGGGAGAGGCGGGTCAACGCCTTGCGATCGCCCTTAAGCGCTTCGGAGTCGCGCAGCAGTTCGCGGAGGTCGTCGCCGTGACGATTCGGTTTTAAAACGGAAGGACCCATCTCACGGAAGGCGAGCGTCGAGCTGCGGCTGGGCATAACAGAGTTGCCGTAGCGGATTTCAAGCTCGGGGCTATACGAAATCCAAAGCGGGAGGAGCCGGCGTTTCGCCGGAAGCGGCCATACCGCGAAACGCTTAAAGAGAAGCTTCTTCGCGCCGTCGGAAGGAAGCGCTACGGCCAGGATGGTGAGCCGCGACTGCGCGACCCAAGGTGAGAGTTGTCGCTGGACGACGCGCATAAATTCGCCACTGACGCCGCCTTTGGCAAAGCCTGGATGCACGGCGAGAGGGAGCCCCGTGGTGGTGCGCCCGGAAATGCGTTCGCTCGCCGCGCGAATCGTCGCGAAGGCGGCGATGGCCTTCGGCCACTCTTCGTCCGTAAGGCGATAGGAGGTGTGGAGGGCCGCATTTTCGGTAGTCATCACTCCGCCGTGGGCGGAGATGGGTTGCCACACCAACCGGATCTGTTTTTCGCAAGGATCGTGGATATGTTCGTGAAAGCAATGGTCGATGCGTGCGGAAACGACCATCCACTTCGCGTAGAAACCGGCGACAAGCGCTTGGTCCGCAGGATCAAGAGATTCGACGAGATGGTCGTGGAGTGTTTTCGGGATAAAGGCATCGCCCTGATCGGAAGGGAGTTCCCCTCGCAAAGCGAGTGACAATTCCGTTTCCTGCTTTGGAAGCGGAAAGAGAATCGAGACGTCATTCAAGTCCCACGCCGCCGAGGCGGCGAAAGGTGCGATCAGACTAAGAGTTAGAACGGTTTTCGCGAGCAGCTGCAATTTCGTACTCCAGGTGACGGCAATAAGAACGGGACAGGATTTTTAGTTCTTGGGAATCTGCGCATTCTTCGAGTGCGCGAAAAAGATGGCGCCCTCGTAGCATAAGGGACGGGGTGAGGGCGCCCAGCGTTTTACGCTCTTCCTGGAAACGGACCATTTCTTCTAGAAGGTCGACTTTGGACATAGATAAAATCCGTGCTCGATATCCTAGTTCTTCCTGATCCGTATCCTTGAGGGCTTTGTAAGCGCGAAGCGAGACTATATTCGACATGCGAGACATCCTTGATGACCAAGACCTTCATCGATCCAGGGCATTGCCTAAGCGGGCGTTGCGCTCCCCTTTGAGCAATCGGGGTGCCAAGTTTGAAATTTCTAGGGTTCGAAATAGGTCAGCGATCCGAGGCGCTGACAACTCGGTGAAATCAGTTCGGTATTGGAAGTCCATGAGCGATGAAAAAAAATCGTTCGATGACAGCACAGGAAGTTCGGGCCGTGGAAATAGCCAAAACGGGCTGGCGAACTTTTGGGCACTCGCAGTAAGGCTTACAAGGGTCTGAAGGCGGGAAAGAGGCACGACTTCGAACAAGGTTTAACCAGGTGTCAAATCGTTAGCCATGCGGCGGGCATGCACGAGAATAGGCGCGAGCTGAGGGAGTAGGGACATGGCATCAGGCTTGCGTTCTCTAACTCTGATATCCAGTTACACTGAATAACATGTCTCACTAAACCTCAAATGATAGGGATACCTCGATGACCAATAGAAAACGTTTTTTCGCACGCATTTCCTTAGCGATCGTTCTTGTTTCACCCGTTACTGGTTTTGGTAGCGAGCCGCCTCAGCGCAGCGTGGGAACGCGCCTAGACCATGGCGTGCTCAGCGCGCAATCGACGCCTCCTCAGCGCAGCGTGGGAACGCGCCTGGACCATGGCGTGCTCAGCGCGCAATCGACGCCTCCTCCGCGCAGCGTGGGAACGCGCCTCGATCACGGCGTGCTCCGCGCGCAACCGAGTTCCAGTCAAAATCGGGATCTGAATGCTTCAGACTACGAACGGATCAAACAAGCTTTCATGCGTATGCTCGGTCAATAAGTCGATTCTTCGATTTAACGCTCTGATGGAAACGCCCGGTGATTCTTCACCGGGCGTTTTTTCGTTCTCTGGGATCGACCTTCTCTCCGTCAAATTTTCGTCACGCGTGTCGAATTCGACCTGTTTTTCTTAAGTCGACCGGGGTCCGCGCCGAGAGGTTAAACGAGGGAGTTTATCCACCATGCTTATGAACCATAAGAAGATTTCCAAAGGACTCGGCGCCGCGATCGCAATGGCGATCGTCGCCGCGCCGGTATTCCAGCTCGAAGCCGCGACGCGGACCATCCCGGTGCCGCCCGCTCGCCAGCTCGATAGCGACACGCTTGACGGAGTCCAGCAAGAATCGAGATGGGGCGAAGTCGCAGGCAACCAGAATCGATGGAATTCACTTCAAGACGAAGAAGGTGAGGAAATCGACTTCAATCGAGGCACTCTTTCTCGTCGGCCAAGAGCGAATCGCGCTCCCGCTGGTCTCGAAGTGAAAGCCGCCGATTCGCCGGCAAACGACGCGGGATGGAAATCAACGACCGTGGACGAACCTCGTCAAATCACGCGCGAAGCGACGCGATCGAGCGGAGAGCGTCCGGTACTTCGTCGGGTTTCCCGTACGGAAAGTACGCGCGCGGAAGCGGAAGTCAAAAAATTCGTTTCCGAAGTTTCGGATCCGATCGCCCGTCGTAAGGGAATGCAGGAAGTTTCGATCATCGCCGGCGACCTCGGTTTTTTTCCGAAAACGATTTTCGTGTCCCGGGACGTACCCGTACGGCTGTTCGTTACCGGTGCTTCGAAAGCCTCCCTCTGTATCATGATGGACTCGTTCAACGTTCGGAAACAGGTCCGATCGAACAAAATTGAGGAAATCGTTTTTGTGCCCAATCAACCCGGGACTTTTCGCTACTATTGTCCGGTCAACGGCAGTGAAGGAACATTGGTCGTAAAAGAGTTGACCACCGCAGGCGCGGAAGAAAGCTGAAAACGTGAGCAGCGTATTTGAAGATTCGGTCGCGACGTTCCTCGCGAGCATCAAGCCGTACCTCGACGACGAATCCGTTTCCGAAGTCCTGGTCAACGGACCGTCGGAAATTTTCGTCGAGCGTCGCGGGAAGCTTGAACGCGTCGATGCGAAATTCAAGGACGAGCAGGCGCTCCAGGCGGCGGTGAGGAATATCGCCCAGTTTGTCGGACGACGAATCGACGATGAGAACCCGACTCTGGACGCGCGTTTGCCGGATGGATCCCGCGTTTCCGCGGTTCTGCCGCCTTGCTCGCGAAAAGGGACGACGCTTTCGATTCGAAAGTTCGCGAAGGGCGCTCCGACCTTCGTTGATCTGATCCAAAAGGGGTCGATCACCAAGGACGCCGCTCGGTTCTTGGACGTAGCGATTTATTTGGCGAAGAATGCGATCATCTCCGGCGGCACGGGCTCGGGAAAGACGACGCTTTTGAACGTCTTAGGCTCGCGAATCCCGGGAAACCAACGGTTGATCGTGATCGAAGACGCGAGCGAACTGAAAATTCACACCGACCACATCGTTTTTTTCGAGACGAAACCGCCCGATGCCTCGGGAAAAGGGGCGATTTCTATTCGTGATCTCGTGCGGGCCGCGCTCCGGCTGCGTCCCGATCGGATCATCGTCGGGGAAGTCCGCGGACCGGAAGCTCTGGATTTGATCACCGCGATGAATACCGGTCACGGAGGATCGATGGGAACGACCCACGCTAATACTCCCTACGACGGATTGGTTCGTCTTGAGACGCTTGCAATGATGGGTGACACCCAAGTCCCACCGACGGCGATTCGCCGTCAGATCGCTGCGGCGATCCACATCGTCATTCAGATCAAGCGGATGAACGACGGAAGTCGGAAAGTCACTCATATCTCCGAGGTCGTACCCGAGGTGGACGAATTCGGAAGGTACCAGCTTCGGGATATCTTTCAGTTCGTGCAACGCGGGATGAGCGCAGACGGAAAAATCGTCGGCGAACTCGTACCCACGGGAGAATTGCCTTCGTTTATGGACGAAATCGAAGTGAATCGCCTTCCTTATGGTCGGGAGAAGTTCGCCCCGCCGGAATGGGCAGTCGAAATTTTTCGAAAGCTTCGTGAGGCTTCCGCCAAGAAAGCTGCCTGACGCGGGGCTAAGCTATTCCTAAATGGGTCGAAAAATGCCATCCTAGCCGGACCATGTCGAGGACCGTTAAACCTGCATCCAAGCGCTCCGTGAATTCTCCCGCTACGGCTTTGTCGACGCAGTACGATCTCGTCGTGATCGGATCGGGTCCCGCCGGGCAACGCGCGGCTCTTCAGGGAGCCAAGTGGGGGAAACGCGTCGCGATCATTGAAAAGTACCCAATGATTGGTGGCGGATGCGTTCACTTCGGGACGTTACCTTCGAAATCTTTTCGCGAATCGGTCTATCGGTATTCCTTGGGATCCCGCGGGGTGCTCGGTCGAGAAGCAGACGAGAGTCGTTCGAAGCGTAAGCCGAGCTTACTGGTTCCCGATATGCGTCGATTATTGCAACGCAAAGAACGCGTCGTCGCGGGCGAGACGCTCGTGATTCGAGATCAGCTCAAGCGCAACGGGATCGATATTTTTGTCGGCACCGCTCGATTGATGGACCGGACGACGATCGAGGTCAGTTTCTCGGCGAAGAGGGCGGCGGTGTCTTTGCGTGCCGAAAAGATCATTATCGCGGTAGGGTCGCGCCCTATCGCGCCTCCGCAACTCTCGATCGATGGCAAATGGGTGCACGACAGCGATACGGTTTTGAACCTTCGCACCGTTCCCAAGAGCATGATCGTTCTCGGCGCGGGAGTGATCGGATGCGAATATGCTTCCATGTTCGCCATGGCGGGCACGAAAGTGACGTTGGTCGACAAACGAAACATGATTCTGGCGAGCGTCGACCAAGAAATCGTCGGCGCGCTTCGTGATCGTTTCGAGTACCAGGGCATGGAGATTTTAATGGGCGTCGAGGCGATGAGCATCGATCGGGCGCCGAAGAAAACGGGAAGCCGTACCCAGGGCGGGATGATCATCAAGCTTTCGAACGGAAAGAAATTGAAGGCCGAGACCGTGTTGATTGCCCAAGGGCGTTACGGGAATACGGGTGATCTGGGCCTGGAATGCGTCGGCATCGAGCCGGACGAACGCGGCTTGCTTCGGGTTGATTCTCATTTTCGAACCGATGTGGACAATATCTACGCGGTTGGAGACGTGATCGGCGCTCCGGCTCTCGCCGCGACCGCGATGGAGCAAGGCCGGATTGCGACCTGTCATGCCTTCGATATCAAAATGAAGACCAGCAGCAATGCGGTCGAATCCGAGCACGAAATGCCGAAGAACTTTCCTTACGGGATTTATACGATTCCGGAAATTTCGATGATCGGGAAGACGGAAGAAGAGTTGAAAGCAAGCGGTGCGGACTACGTCGTCGGACGGTCTCGTTACAAGGAACTTGCTCGAGGCCAGATCGTCGGCGATCGATGGGGGATCTTGAAATTACTCGTCGATCGCTCGTCGTACAAAATTCTGGGCGTCCACATCGTGGGAGACAACGCCGCGGACTTGATCCATATCGGCCAGGCCGTTATGGCGTTTCACGGCGATGTGACTTATTTTATTAACTCGGTCTTCAACTACCCCACACTTGCCGAAGCTTATAAAACCGCGGCTTTCAACGCCGTTAATCGGATCCGCGGCACTACACAATCGAAGACTTAAAGGATTCGATCGTCCGGAAGGGAAGGCCGGGGTTCGCGGCGAGTTTGGGTAGGTGGACGACGAAAGTCGAGCCTCGACCCACTTCGGATTCAACCGTGATGAGGCCTCCATGCCTGCGGATGATCTCGTCGGTGATATAGAGGCCCAGACCCGTTCCTTTAAATGCGGTCTCTTGTCGTTGCCAGAATTTTTCAAAAAGGCGCGGCATTTCCGAAGATGAGATTCCAGGACCGTGGTCGCGGACGGCAATCTGGCATTCGTGGGCTTCCTCGGAAGCGGTGACTTCGATTCGGGTTCCTGGCGGGCTGAACTTAATCGCATTATTTACGAGATTGCCAAGTGCGCGAAGGAGTTGTTGGGGGTCGATTTCCAGGGCGGGATTCCAGTTCACCGGGTAGTAGAACACCAGGGCGATCTGTTTTTGCTCGGCAAAGGTTTCGTTCGCCGAGCGAAGATCTTCGAGCAGGACGTCGAATCGAACGCCGGTTCGCGATTCGATTCGTAGCGAACCCCGGCCTATTTTTTCAGAATCCAATAAATCTTCGATGATGCGCCCGACTTGTTTGAGGGACCGACGCATTCGCGCCACGTGTCGCTCGACCGCTTCCGGTTTCGGATTGGGTAGGAGACTTCGTTCGATCAGATGGGTGGTGAGGTTGATCGCCGCCAGCGGGTTACGAAGGTCGTGGGCAACGACGCTCAAGATGTGTTCTCGCTCGACGCGGACTTGTTCTTGATCTTTGCGTGCAAACTCAAGCTCGGCGACCATGGCGCGAAGTTTTACGACGATGGAGCTCGAAAAAAGAGCGACTAAAATCAGGACGATCAGACGAAAAAGATCAGAGAGGTGGGTGAATGTCGCCCGGGTCGGATTCACGAAATAATAGTCGCTCCCGAAAGCGCAGATTCCCGCCGTGATCAAACCCGGAACGAGTCCCAGGAAAATCGCGCTTGTGATCACGCTTGCGAAGGCGAGCGAAACGGGCGCGATTTCGTCGATGAGCTGCACGCTACCCATGATCACGATCGTTCCGAGTCCGAGGATAATCGCGAAGGCGATTTGATGAAGATGGGAGTGGTTCGGGTACAATACTTGCCAACAAATTTTGTGAAGCCAGACTTTGGCCGTGGAAAAACTCATGGATCACCTCAGGTCCTGTATTCTAGCCTCCGGCGCGCACGACCCACAAGTTATGTCGGGTTAGATCTCATGGATCGATCTGTAACCTTTTCATTTGGAAAGCGTATTCTAAATATATGAGAATCAGTTTACAGCACGTCGAGGACGAAACGATTTTGGAAGCCGAGCAATGGGTTCCTCGGCCCGTTTCCGAAATTTTTAGATTTTTTTGCGACGAGAATAATCTAGAAGCCTTAACTCCTCCGTTTCTTGGCTTCCGAGTTTTGGGTAAAAGCACGCCGGAGATCGAAGAAGGGACTTTGATCGATTACCAGTTGCGGTTGCGAGGGATTCCAATGCGATGGCGAACGCGGATCGATTCGTGGATTCCTAACCAGCGATTCGTGGATACGCAGGTGAGGGGACCCTATCGGCTCTGGCACCACACCCATTCTTTTCAGCCTGAAGTCCGTGACGGGATTGACGGGACTTTGTTGCGTGACCGAGTTCGATTCCGTCTACCATTCGGGCTGTTCGGCGAGGCGATAGCCGGCGCATGGGTTCGGAAAGATGTTCGCGGAGTGTTCGAATATCGCCACGAAGCGATTTCTCGTTTTTTCGGCACGAAGACGGAGCACCCGCTTGAATAACGCGTCGCGGGCGTGTTCTACTTCGGCCCATGTCAACTCTCCCGTCCTTTTCTGAGCTAAAGATCCAGTCCGTTCATGCCCGCGAAATTTTGGATTCTCGCGGATTTCCCACAGTCGAAGTCGACCTTGTTCTCGGCGGCGGAAAAGTCGCACCTGCGAAAGGTGTGGCTTTGGTGCCGTCCGGTGCCTCGACAGGAGAAGGGGAAGCACTGGAACTTCGCGACGGCGACGCTTCCCGCTACCAGGGGAAAGGCGTGCAGAAGGCGGTTCGCAATGTGAACGAGATCCTCGCTTCGGCGCTGATCGGAAAAACGTTTACGAGTTTGGAATCCCTCGACGAAACCTTGCTCGCTCTGGACGGAACGCCTTCGAAGGCGAAGTTGGGAGCGAATGCGATTTTGGGCGTGAGCATGGCTTATGTGAGAGCCGTATCGGTCGCTACGGATACGCCGATTTTTCGTCTGGTCGCCGGAATGTTCGGGTCGGAAGGGGTAACGCTACCGGTGCCGATGATGAACATCCTCAATGGCGGCAAGCATGCCGATAACGGCCTCGCGATCCAGGAGTTTATGATCGTTCCGCGCGGTTTTGAAAAGTACTCCGAAGCCCTGCGTGCCGGCAGTGAAATTTTTCATACCTTGAAGAAGATTCTCCATTCTCGTGGGCTTTCGACGGGGGTGGGCGACGAAGGTGGATTCGCACCGGCGGTTCCAGGAGCTAACCCTCACGAAGAGGTTCTCAAATTGATCATGGAAGCGATCCAAAAAGCCGGATACCAGGCTGGCAAGCAGATCTTCCTAGCGCTCGATTGCGCAGCGAGTGAGTTTCTCGCGAAGGGATCGACCCAAGAAAAGACGTTGTACTCCTTCGAGGGAAAAGACCGCACGGCCCAGGAAATGAACGAGATCTACGCGGGATGGGTCGGAAAATATCCGATCGTGTCGATCGAGGACGGGTTGGCGGAACACGATTGGGCGGGATGGGCGGATCAAACCCAGAAACTCGGTCAAAAAATCCAGCTGGTCGGCGACGATCTTTTCGTGACCAACATCGCTTTTCTCAAACAGGGAATCGATCGTAAAACGGCGAATTCGATTTTGATCAAGGTGAACCAGATCGGCACGGTGACTGAAACTCTCCGGACGATGCGGATGGCGAAAGATGCAAAATACACGCAGGTCTGTTCGCATCGTTCGGGAGAGACGGAAGACACGTTTATCGCGGATCTCGCCGTCGGTACCGACTGCGGACAAATTAAGACGGGTTCCCTTTCTCGCACCGATCGGATCGCAAAATATAATCAACTTTTGCGGATTGAAGAGCTTCTCGGCGCGCGCGCACGTTACGCCGGAAAACTTTAATTCTTTCAAATAGTTGCGGAGTCTAAAAAATGCGAAGGCCGTCCCGGTCGCGCTGCCCGGCAAATTTCTCCGCCTTGCGTCGAAAATGGGGTTTCGAGTATCCTGAGAACCTTCCGCTGGAAGCGGAAGGTTAGCTCCCAGGAAGGGACTCCATGGCTCGAACGACCCCGTCTCGCACATCGCCGCGATCGTCTTGGCAACTCGGCTGGTCCCCTACGCGGATCTGGCTTGGAATTTTCGGTTTCTGGCTTTTTCTCCTTTCGGGATTCACCCACGAAGTCGGCGTAGGGTCTCCTGGTCTTTTCCAGTTCGTACAGCTGAATGCACTTCTGAAAGATCGCCAGGCGGAAGTCTTAGCGATCGAAGCCGAGATCGCAAAGCTTGACGGTGAATCGCAAGCATTGCAAACCAGCCGGACTGTCCAGGAACGTGAAATTAGAAAGACCATGGGTTACGTCGGCGAAAACGAGATGATCTTCGACTTCTCGCAATCGCAGTCGGCATCGCTTCGCCGGTGACCCTTTCGTCTCGATTCTGACGGTGTTTGACAGAACGCTGAAACTCACCCAGAATTAAGAAGCGGGGTAGGGAGGGACAGTGAAGTCCCACTTTGCCCAGCGACCCGCGACCCGCAATGGGAGCGGTTCTTGCTCTGTATCTCTTGTGCATGGAGGCTAGGCCGCAACATGGCAGTTGGACGAGTGAAATGGTTTAATGACGCCAAAGGATATGGCTTCATCGAACGTGAATCTGGATCGAAACCTTACGTACCCCCACCTTCAAAAACGGCCGAAGAAATCTTCGTCCACTACACGGCCATCCAAGGCGACGGACATAAAACGCTCGCCGAAGGACAGGAAGTCGAATTCGATATCTACGAAGGACCCAAGGGTCGAACCGCCCAAAACGTTCTTCTGCGGACTTAAACGGCAGGGCCCATGTAAGCGCCGGGGCCGCTTAGCGCGCGCCTTTGAATAGAGCGAGGGCTTTTGCCCGTTGCTTGGCATGGTCGACGATCGGCGTACGGGGTTGGTGGAGCCCTTTTAAAGGGAGTTCGCGAAGCTCGGGTACCCATTCTCGAACGTACGTTCCTTCGGGATCAAACTTTTCTCCCTGGGAAGTCGGATTGAAAATTCGGAAGTAAGGTTGGGGATCGCATCCGGTTGAGGCCGCCCATTGCCAGCCGCCATTATTAGGCGCGAGGTCTCCGTCGAGCAGCTTCTCCATAAAGTACTTCTCGCCCCATCGATAATCGATCAGAAGATCCTTGGTGAGGAAGCTTGCGACGATCATCCGCACACGATTGTGCATCCAACCCGTCTGGTTCAGCTGTCGCATGCCGGCGTCCACGATTGGATAGCCCGTCTTTCCTTCGCACCATTGTTGAAAAAGACTGCGGTCGTTTTCCCAAGCCAAGTCCCGGTATTTCGCCAGAAAGGGCCCGGTCTCGACGTCCGGACGATGGTAAAGGATGTGGTAGTAAAATTCGCGCCAGATGAGTTCCTTGAAATACTTTAGGTGCGGGGATTGGGCGGTGAGTTTCAATAGGCAGACGATTTGCGGAACAGTGATCGACCCGTTCTTTAGATAAATCGACATCTTCGATGTTCCCGGTAAGGAAGGGATGTCGCGTTGCTTGTCATAACCCGCGATCCAATCGTCGTGGAACTCCTTGAGAAGACTTCGCGCGGCGAGGTGGCCCGCTTTAGGTCCGTCGAGCCACGAGGGGGAAAGGCCGCGCTGGACTTTTTCCAAGACCTCGTGGAGAAGGTCGGAACGATTCCACGGAAATTCCCTGCCGGGCGAAGGCCAACGAAGATCGAACTTCGCGATCCCCGCTTTTAAACCGCGGCCGACTTCTCGAAGCCGTGAATTCAAATCCGCCGTCTCAAACTGCGCAAGCCATCGCTTCGAAAAAGGCGTGTAGACCTGGTAAAATCCGCCCCCCTCGACTTTCGGGTCTCCCTTGGAAAGCTCTGTGGGTTCGATCAAGAGATGGTCGCGTTCGGTTAAAGTGTGCAGCGAAAACTCACGTTCGAAGGTTTCCGCCATTCGTGAATCACGTTCGCGTGCAAAAGGCTCGTAATCACGATTCCAAGACACGGTTTTCGGCATCCCCAGGGGGTGTCGCTTGAGGGTCGCAAAGAGGTTCCGAAAGGCTTCGTCCGGTCCGACGTCCAGAATAAGAAGGTCTCCGCCCGCCGTCCGTAATTCTTCCCGCAACTCGACCAAGGTCCTCAAAAAAAAGTGAAAGCGGACCGCCGAAAAATCGGGCCTAGACAGGAAAACACGGTCGAAACAGAAGACCCCCAATACCCGCCCCGGATGGCGAGCGAGATTCCGCTCGAGCGCAGGATTTCCGTGCAACCGAAGATCGCGGCGAAACCAATGG
>CAZAKW010000042.1:0-13480 GCA_964485835.1 uncultured Bacteriovoracaceae bacterium | reverse complement strand
GGATGAGGGAAAACTTATGTGCGATCGACATGGAAAGAAGATTAGCATGACCGTTTAAATCGGCTAGCGCGAACGGGCGGCGGCCACGGCTCACATGGCTAGCCAGAGCCTTTATTCGGGGGAGGCAACCCGACCCTCGCCTTTGGCCTAATTAGGGGGTTACGTTGGGATTTTTCGTGGTCAAGGAGATGCTAAATATCTATACTACGCAGATGCGATTAACGAGTGGTTCGGAACCCTCCCAAGAGAATAGTGACGAAATCGGGAAAGTTGAAGTCACCGAAACCGAATTAGCCCACAGCGAGGAAATCTTCCGTCTCCTCGTTGGAGCCGTCTCCGATTACGCCATCTTCGCTCTTGATCCTAACGGCATCATCCTTACGTGGAACACAGGTGCGATACGCCTAAAGGGATACGACGCAAGCGAAGTCGTCGGCACCTCGTTTACCCGTTTCTATACCCCGCCAGACGTTATGCGAAAGCACCCCGAATGGGAGCTGGAACAAGCGACCAAGAACGGAACTTACGAGGAGGAAGGCTTCCGGCTTCGTAAAGACGGCACCCTTTTCTGGGCGAACGTCGTCATCACCGCGCTTCGAGACAAGAATGGAAAACTCCGCGGCTTCGGGAAAGTAACCCGGGATCTCACGGCAAGACGCCAGTCCGAAGAAGCGCTCCGACAAAGTGAAGAGCGCTTTCGTCTGATGATCGAAGGCGTGACCGATTACGCCATTTTCATGCTTGATCCCGAAGGAAAGATCGCAACCTGGAACGCAGGCGCAGAACGAAATAAAGGTTACAAGACCTCCGAAATTATCGGGAAGCATTTTTCCATATTTTACCCCCAAGCAGATCTCGACGCTGATAAGCCGGGGTTAGAACTTCGGGAAGCAACACGCGTCGGAAAGTTTGAAGATACAGGTTTTCGGGTAAGAAAAGACGGCACGCGATTTTGGGCAAACGTCGTTATTACTGCCATTCGGGATAAATCGGGCAAACTTATCGGATTTTCTAAAGTGACGCGTGATCTTACGGAGCGAAAGGCGGCCGAAGAGAAAATCGAGCGGGCTTACAAAGACCTTGAGCAACGCGTGCGGGATCGAACGGCCGATCTAGAAAAGGCAAAATTGGAGGCTGAGAAAGCGGTAGCCTCACGGGACGAATTTTTCTCGATCGCTTCCCACGAACTTCGAACTCCCATCACTTCGTTGAAACTGAAGTCCCAGATCGCTAAACGGAGGATCAAAACCGCTCGCATGAATTCAGTAGAGCAAATGGAAGCATACATCGACGAGACGGAGGTTCAACTCGAGCGACTCGTAAAGCTGATCGAAGATATGCTCGACCTGACCCGCGTGTCCACGGGCAGGCTCCCGATGGAATTCGAGATTGAATCGGTCTCGGACGCCACTCGAGAAGCCGTGTCGCGGCTTGAGCCACAGTTTAACGAGCAAGGCACTCCCATCGAATTTAAGGGAAGCTCTGATGCTTTGGCAAGGATCGATCGCACCCGACTTCAACAAGTGGTTACGAATCTTCTGACGAATACGCTTCGCTACGCTCCGGGCAAACCCGTATCGGTTGAAGTGACCAGAAACGGAGATAAAATCATTTTGGCCGTTAAAGACAATGGGCCGGGTATTTCCAAGGAGAATCAGCAAACCATTTTCAATCGTTACGAAAGACTCGCTCCGACAGATAACATCTCCGGGCTCGGGATCGGGCTTTATCTCGCTCGCTCGATCGTTACCGAACATGGGGGCACGATCTCCGTAGTCAGCGAATCCGGAAGCGGCGCGCTCTTCCAAGTCGAGCTCCCGGTGGAAAAAAAAAGCAACGTAGCGCAGTTAAAATCCACACGTCATGATTGATATAGATATGAAAACTGAAAAAACAATTCTCATAATTGAAGACGACCATGCAATTCGCGGCGATTTGGAGAGCTTACTCAAGCTCGAAGGCTATACGGCACTCACCGCTGCAAATGGGGAAATTGCGCTCAAACTAATGGCGGAGAGTACCCAAATTCCAGACGTTATCCTTCTCGACATTATGATGCCCGTCATGGACGGTTGGAAGTTTCGTGAAGCCCAAGTCTTACTTCCAAGAATCGCCTCGATCCCCGTCCTCGTTATGACGGCCGACGGCCACGCCCCCGAAAAGGCGGAAAAAATGAATGCGAATGGCTTCGTGAAAAAGATCGACATTGAAAAGCTTCTCGATCTCGTTGGCCAGTGCTAGCCGCTCACTCCGCCAAGCTATCGGCGATCAACTCGATCGACCGATGGCGCTTTACTGGGTCAAAGACGTCCGACACGACAATCAACTCGTCCGCGCCGGTCTCAGAGACAAGCCTGCGCATTCCCTCACCCACCGTATCACGCGAACCCACGATCGAGCGTGAAAGCATATGCCCAGCCTGCACACGCTCTTGCGGAGACCAATACGCGTCGATATCCGAGATCGGCGGTTTGCTCAGTCCCCTCGCCCCGCGAAAAATGTCCGTAAACGACATCTGCTGCGTCGTCGCAAGGAACTTCGCTTCGGCGTCGGTTTCGGCGGCAACGACATTCACGCCAACCATCGCGTAGGATTTCGCGAGCTGTTTCGAAGGGCGAAAGTTCCGACGATAAATCTCAAGTGCGGGCAGGAGCTGGTCCGGCGCGAAATGCGAAGCGAAGGAATACGGTAGCCCCATTTCGGCCGCAAGTGCCGCGCCGAAGGTACTCGATCCGAGTATCCAAAGCGGCACCTTCGTCCCCGCTGCGGGTACGGCTTGGATTCGTTCGCCCGCCGCTTCGTCGGAGAGATACGCCTGGAGCTCGGCGACGTCTTGCGGAAAAAGGTCCGACGCAGCCGGCGTCCGTCGAAGTGCCCGCAATGTTGCTTGATCCGTTCCGGGAGCACGCCCTAATCCAAGATCGATGCGGCCGGGATAAAGCCGCTCGAGCGTACCGAATTGCTCGGCGATAACGTAGGGTGAATGATTCGGCAGCATGATGCCACCCGCACCGACGCGAATCGTTTGGGTCGCCTCGGCAAGGTACCCGATCACCACGGAAGTCGCCGCGCTCGCAATCCCACGAAAGTTATGGTGTTCGGCGATCCAAACACGCTGGTATCCACACTTTTCCGCATGGATCGTCAGCTCTCGCGCCCGCTCGAGCGCTTCGCGCGCTCCGGAGCCTTCGGTGACGCGAACGAGCTCGAGAATCGACAAAGGTGTTTTCAATTTCGCCATGGCCGTTTGACTATCGCGCTTTCTATGCTGCACGGCCAGAAGATTTGTCCGCTTTAACCGGCCGGAACCGGACCTGGAGCGTCCGAATCGGCGACTCATTTTAATTCCAATCCAGTCATTCATGTAATAGTAGTCGTTACATGAAACGGGATTCGCGACTTTCCGTAGCTTTACACACGCTCTTGCATATGTCGGAGCAACAGACCCCGATCACTTCGGAAACCCTGGGGGAGAATATGCAGCTCAACCCCGTAGTGATCCGGCGTACCATGGCCGGCTTAAGGAAAGCGGGCCTAGTCAAATCAACCAAAGGGCATGGCGGTGGATGGAGCGTTGCTCGCCATCTTAAGGCCATTTCACTTCTGGATATTTACCGAGCACTCGACGAGCCCATTCTAATCCAGCAGCACCGATCCATCGAAAATTCGGGATGTTTAGTCGAACAAACCGTCAATCGTGCCTTAAGCGAAACCTTTCGGGCCGCCGAAGATCTCATCGCCAAACGATTCAAGAGAATCAGTATGGCGAGTCTTTCGGAGAAGTTTCTCGATCGTCTCGCCGACCACAAACATGTCCGCAAAAATAGCTCCTTACGAAAGGCCTAAGAATTATGAACCAGCCTACCCCCGGACATTTCTTCAATAAAGAAACCTCCGAAATTTACGATGAGCGAAATCGAAGATTGGCACCCATTTCCGAGAACCTGCATTTTCTGATTCGTCTCGTCCTTCGTGATTTTCCGCCTCGCGCCCGCGTGCTTTGCGTGGGCGTCGGGACGGGAGCCGAGATTCTTTCCCTTTCAAAGGCATTTCCGGGATGGACGTTCGTCGGGGTCGATCCTTCTTCTCCGATGTTGGAGGTCTGCCGGGAAAATCTCAAGTCAGCGGGCGTTCTCGAACGATGCGAACTGATCCACGGGTATGCCCAAGACCTTCCTACCGGGAGTCATTTCGATATCGGTCTCAGTATTCTCGTCGGACACTTTGTAGAACGAGAAGAACGTCTGGGTTTCTACAAGGCCATTTGCGATCGTTTGCGCGCGGATGGATACTTCATTAATGCTGAAATCAGCTTTGATCTGGATTCGGAAGAATCTTCCTTGATGGTGAAGAACTGGGAAGGCGTCCAATTGTTAATGGGTGCTACTCCTGACTCCCTAACCACCCTTCCCAATCAGCTTCGTGAAATGCTCTCAGTGATCCCGCCGCGCGAGATCGAGCACCTCCTCCGCCAGAGTGGAATTCCTTTACCCGTCCGTTTTTTTCAGGCGTTTATGATCTGCGCCTGGTACGGGAAAAAACAGGTTGAGGGGCTGGACGCCGAATGAGGGCGCCCCCCCCACTCCAATAAGAGGTTATCCATCGAGCAAGCTACCGCTAGCGTCGTTTTTGCCAACCCAAAAGTGCCTAAAAAGTCCGAATAATTTTAGAATTGTACCTAACTCGAATAGGGCTTTCCGTGTCGGAATTGGCCCATCTATGCCTGGGTATACTAAATCGACTAAAGTAATTCATACGGGGTAAGTCACTATGGGACGTTCCAGACAGGCTAACTTTACTATTGGACTGATTTCTTCACTCCTATCCGGGTGCCTACCGTTGCAAAACGGGGGGGTTTACTCAAACGAAGTGGTATCGACTTCTCTCTCCGATACGTCGGGAGACAGCGACAGAAGAATAGAACCGGATCAGACGCCTACCCCTAACCCTCCAGCTCCGATCCCAACACCCGCACCGATTCCAACTCCGAGCCGCACGCCTGCCCCAAACCCAACTCCAGTTCCGTCTCCGACTCGGACTCCAACCCCGGTTCCGACGCCTACGGCGACGCCTGCCCCAACTCCAACTGGGGTCTCCTACTACATTAGTCCTACCGGGAACGACTCGACCGGTACGGGTTCGATCGACCGGCCTTGGCGCTCACTCGCTAAAGCGACGGCTAGCGTCTCGCAAGCCGGAGCGACAATCCGAATTCAACCCGGATCTTACCTAGAAACTGCCCAATCAAGACTTGCGGTCGGAGTGAATATCGAAGGATCCGGACCGAACTCGATCGTTCGCTCGACGCTCACCCAGATCTTTACACCGATTATTCAAGCGTCCTCCCCCGAAGGAACGAACGGAAATCAAAGCATCAGCCGCTTTGCTCTTGATGGAAGTAATCTCACGACGACCTGGGGAATCCACGTATCGGGCCGTAGTAATGTCTCTATCCACGATATGACGATTTCAAATTTTCGCGATAGCGGAGTCATCTTCGGCGGAAAACCCGGCGGAGAACCTGGAGCTCCCGGCATCTACGCGCGTGGAAATCGCTTCTATAACAACGTCCTAACGAATTCCGCGATCTACGACGGCCAAACCGGCTCGGGCGCCTTAAGCATCGGCGGACAGATCGGAATGGAGATTTACGGCAATACCATTACCCAGCTCGGTCGTGGCGTCGGCAAAAATGGATGGCCGATCAAGGCATGGTCCGACGGCTACCTCCACGGGCTGAAAATCTACAATAATATCTTAACTAAACAACCGTTCGACGGCGCGTATTACGGCCAAACGGGAT
The DNA here is from genome assembly GCA_964485835.1 of uncultured Bacteriovoracaceae bacterium. GTDB lineage: Bacteria > Bdellovibrionota > UBA1018 > UBA1018 > UBA1018 > JACMQW01. The sequence goes on along the minus strand of CAZAKW010000042.1, from coordinate 7,677 downwards.
GGGACTTCGCAATCGAACTCTTCAATACCTCGGGTCTTGAGATCTACGGAAACACAATTCAAGGATCGATTGATTTGAACCACCAGAGAAAAGGAAACTACGAGTTCAGCGCGTGGATTCACGACAACACGATCGGACAGGCGGTTCTCAATTCAAACCCCGAGAGTGCGATCATCCTGGAGTTCGAAACCGAATCCGCCATTATCGAGAGGAATACGATTCGCAATGTGATGATCGGCGTGTTGTTTTCCACGCGGGCGGGCAGCTTCGTGAACGACGTACAAATCCGAAACAACACGATGATGAATATCGGACTCGCCGGATCCGGCAACGGGAATTCAGGCGCGGCAATTTCCTTCGTATCGGACGGTACCAACAGCTATACGATCAATAATTTTACGCTCATGAATAACACGATGATCGCAAGCGTCGCAGATTCTCCCTACTGGGGAATTACGATCAGCAGCACTTCCGGAAGAGTCGCCGGGATCAACATCATCAATAACATCATGGAGAACTTCGACGCCGGATGGTTCGGCTCGAATACGAGTGCTCCGATCGCGAACTTCACCGCCCGGAACAACAACTTCCGCTCAAACGGAAGCAGCAACGCGCCTTCCTTTACCGGCGGAACTCCGAGTGGATACGTCAATTCCGGCAATATTAGCGTCGATTGCCAGATTATATCCGATACGAATCCTACGCTTCGAAGCACCTCCCCTTGTATCGACGAGGGGATCGCTACGGGCCAGGCGTTTAAAGGCGCCGCGCCAGACCTAGGCGGTCGCGAGTTTTAAGCCCCTCTATCCGGCGGAAATCCAAAACGCGAATTTGCTCCTTTCCCGTAGGTTGGACATAATCAGGGACGATGTACCAGCTCCGGGACTACCAAAAAGAAGCCGTGAATCGAGTCGTCCGTTTCTTTCAAAAAAGACGCGATCCGATTCTGGTCGTCTTGCCGACGGGCGCCGGAAAAAGTCTCGTTATCGCCGAGCTTGCGCGCCTCGCGAAGGGCCGCGTGCTCGTCCTTGCGCACGTGAAGGAACTTGTCGAACAGAACCATCAAAAATACGTAAGCTACGGACTCTCGGCCGGGATCTACTCGGCCGGCCTAGGGAAAAAAGACAAAATCCAGAAAGCGATCTTTGGCAGCGTCCAATCGATCGCCCGCGCGCCGGACGAGTTCTTTGACGATTATTCTTTGCTCGTGATCGACGAATGCCACCGAGTCGCTGACGAGGGCGAGACGCAGTACCAAACCATCATCAAAAAACTTCGCGATCGAAATCCCGAACTTTGCATTCTCGGTCTAACCGCGACTCCCTATCGGCTTGGGTTAGGGTGGATTTATGAGTATTCGCAAAGCGGCGAACTTAAGTCCGAACAGCCACGCTTCTTCAAGCAATCCGTCTACGAACTCCCACTCTCCTCGATGATCAAAAATCGGTACCTGACCGTACCGATCAAAGTCGATACGCCGGTCACCAGTTACGACTTTTCAGAGCTCACCGAGAGCGATCGGCCATTTACGGTTTCCGAGATCGAAGAGGTGCTGAAAACCCAAAAGCGACTGACTCCGCTCATTATCCGCAACGTGATGGACATCTCCGAACGTTTCGAACGAAAAGGCGTGATGATTTTCGCTGCTTCCGTTCGCCACGCTGAAGAGATCCTCTCGTATCTTCCGACGGAAGAAGCCCGACTGATCGTTGGCGACACCGATCGCGCTGAACGAACGAAAACCATCGAAGACTTCAAACAAAGAAAATTCAAATACCTGGTTAACGTCTCCGTGCTAACCACCGGGTTCGACGCACCCCATGTCGACGTCATCGCGATCCTGCGCCCGACCGAATCCAATAGCCTCTATCAACAGATCGTCGGAAGAGGTCTTCGGCTCGCCGAGGGCAAGAAAGATTGTTACGTGCTCGACTACACCGGCATGGGCCACGATATCTATGCGCCGGAAATTCGGGATAGACGGCCGGCGCCCGACACGGTTCCAGTTAAAGTCGCCTGCCCCCGCTGCCAGTTCGAGAACGACTTCTGGGGTTACGCCGACGAAGACGGAATTGTCCTCGAACATTTCGGCCGTAAATGCCGAGGTGCGACCCAAGACCCTAAGACGCTTGAGATTACGCCGTGCGGGTTCCGTTTCCGCTTGAAACTATGCCCGAGCTGCGGGACCGAAAACGATATCTCGGCGCGAGCCTGCGCAAGCTGCGAAGCAACGCTGGTCGATGCCGACGCTAAACTCAAACAGGCGAAACTTTCCAAGAACGCACACATTCTCACACCGGACCGCATTACCTTCGAGGAACGACGGGACAAAAATACCAATCCATTTTTGGAGATCAAATATTTCGATGCGGACGGAAATTATCTGAGCGAAGCGCATTTTTTCAGCAACCCCACGGCGATTAAGAAATTCAATATTAACTTTCTGCGCTCCCATCTTCGCCGTCCTGAACTCGCGATCGAGATCACAACCCCTGGCGAAGTCGTTCGATATCAAAAACTTTTTCGCCTCCCCGCTTTCGTAATCGCACGGAAGCAGGACAAGTTTTGGAAGATCACCGAAAAAGTCTTCTCTGAAGAACTATCGCATCGACGTACCCAGCACCAAAACCAGCACGCCCGTCACGCCGACGAGTATTAAGTCGACGCCCAGCAAGACCCATTCCAATTGGGTTCGCTCGTTTTTACGGCAAGTTAGACTGGAACCGCCAAAGATTCCGCGCACATTCGCGGGGAACTTCGTTTTGACCAATAGAGAATCCCCGTCTATAATTTTATTAAAGCCGATCGAACTCGAAGCGAGTCGCTTCCACCTTACCGGTCACATCCTTGAGGAAAACCATTGAACCCACGTAGATCTCCGCGCTTTTGGTGCATGACCGTTTTCTTTGCCCTGTCTTGCACCTCCTTCTTGGTCCTTCCCAGCCGGGCGGAGCCGACACTCGCCGAAGTGCTCGAAAGCGGTCCAGGGGCTGACGAAGAAACCGAGATCGACGCAAACCTGAGCCCCGAGGAAGACGAACGCGAGCTCGAGGCCGCAATCGAACCGGAAACCTCTCCGGAGGCGCAACAAGAGATTGAGAAAGAGATTCTTGCCGCCGACAAGGAACTCCTCGACGGAGCGCCGAGTTCAGACGCGGAGAAAAGCGCTTTACGTCCGCATATTCCGATTGAGATCAACGAACGCGTTCGAAAGTGGATCCATTACTTTACCGTCATCGACCGCGTTCGCTTCGCACGGTTTCTTCGTCGAGGAAGCGTCTATAAGTCCGTCGTGCAAGAAATTCTCAAAAAGCATAACGTTCCCAGCGAGATCTACTATCTCGCGATGATCGAAAGCGGATTCGTAACCCATGCCCGCTCCCGCGCCCGCGCCGTCGGGCCTTGGCAGTTCATGCCCGGAACGGGAAAACTCTACGGACTCAAACGCAATGCGCACATCGACGAACGTCAAGACATCGTGCGGTCAACAGAAGCGGCCGCACGTTACCTGGGCGGGCTGCATACCGCCTTCCAGTCTTGGTACCTCGCGATGGCGAGTTATAATGCCGGAGAAGGACGTATCGTCGGGGCCGTCGTTCGAGGAAATAGCCGAAACTTTTGGGAACTCGCCGAACGTAAGGCGCTGCCGGCGGAGACTCGAAATTACGTACCGAAAGTACTCGCCGCCCTGATCATCGGACGCAATCCGGCTAAATATGGTTTCACCGATGTTGAAGATTCGCCTTTTCCAAAATACGAGGAGGCGATTGTTCCCGGAGGAGTCCGCCTAAAGCTCGTGGCTTCCAAGACAGGCATATCCCTAAAAACCTTGAAGCGCCTCAACCCCCATCTCGTCCGCGATATGACGCCACCCAATCTCGAATCGTACCCAGTCTGGGTGCCTGAAGGGGAAGCCGCGCAAGTGGCCGAGCAAAACGCGGTGTTCGCAAAAAACCGCGTGCGTGCGCGGAAGGCAAGCCGCTCGGTCGCAAGCAAAAACTTTCACCTCGTCCGCCGTGGTCAAAGTCTGTCCACCATTGCCCGACGCTACGGACTCAGCGTTGCAAAACTAAAACGCCTGAATGGCCTTCGTTCCTCTTCGATCCAGGCCGGAAAAAAACTTCGCGTCGCTGGCCGATAGGGCGGCACTGCCCGAAGGGCGCATGGCCGAAGAAGCAGATCGTTCGACAAACTCGAGCGCCTGTCTCTATTGGCAACCCATTGTGATTCGGAACCCCGAATACTCGATTTCGATCGCATCACCGGCGTTTTGGACCGGTTTCATAATATGGCAGTAAATCTCGTCGGACTCCAGTTCGGTTGCCCGGATCGTCAAGTTACCTGGGTCGGAGTAACCGACGACCGCTAAGCCCTGGACCGTTCCGGAGAAGTAGGTTTCTCCACGTCCAGCAAGGCTCGACTCGAAATCGACAGTCTCAACGAAACGCTCGCCTTCGAAAACATTCGCCGAGCACTGAGCTGGGTTTTCGGCGGCAAAGGCACCCAGTGCTGCGAAAGACGAAGCGACGACGACAAGGATAGAACGTGAAAGATTAAGCATGAAAAATTCTCCCGGCCACTGGGGCGCGAACACACCCTAGCTAAAAGGATGCCGGCCTCTCGGCTCGTGCCAACGCTTTATCACGAAGGGTGCCTACAAAAAAGCCGCTCGTAAACCTACCCCTTAGACAGCCGTCCAAAACTTCAACAGACGCTCCCGGCGGCGGCGACAAACATCGTTTGACATGTAACCATTTAGTTACATATAGTAACGCCATGGATTCAGTCTTTAAAGCCTTAGCCGACGAGACCCGCCGCTCGATCCTCGACCGCTTGTACGCTAAGAGCGGTCAGACCCTGGGAGAACTCTCCGAGCCGTTTCTCAAAGAGATGAGCCGGCAAGCGGTGATGAAACACCTGGCGATCTTAGAGGATGCGAACCTCGTCGCGGTCGTATGGAGCGGTCGCGAGAAGCGCCACTATTTGAATCCAGTTCCGATCCACGCCGTCCAGCAGCGATGGATTAAGAAATTCGAAAACCAGCGGATGGACGCGCTCGCCGCGCTGAAGTCCGCGCTGGAAGGTCCCCAATCGAAAGGAAAGAGAAATGTCTAATACGCCTCCCGACTTCGTCTACGTCACCTATATCGAAACGACTCCCGAAAAACTCTGGGACGCCTTAACGAATCCGGAATTCACCCGCCAATACTGGTTTGGAGTTTCCGTTACGAGCGATTGGAAAGTCGGCTCGCCGATGGCTTACCTCCAAAACGGGGAACGCACTGTCGAGGGAACGATCCTTGAAGCCGAGCGCCCTAGGCTTCTTTCCTACACCTTTCACGACACGCGAGGCGAAGCCTCGAAAGAACCTCCGACTCGCGTGACCCTTGAAATCGAACCCGAACTGAATACGAAGACGGTTCGCCTAACCGTAACCCACACCGACTTCGTCCCGAACTCCCTCCATCGTCCTTCGATTTCCCAAGGATGGCCGGCGGTATTGAGCGGATTAAAATCCTTCTTGGAGTCGGGGAAAATTTTAAAATTCGAGGTTTAAAGTCTGGAAGAAGGGCCGAACTGGCGCCTGCGCCTCCGCTACCACAGAGATTGACGCGCCAGGACGTAACTGATACACATGGCACAGTTCGGCCTCCATCCCCAAGCTAAAGGATCTCGAATGCTCCGCCTCCCCTTTACGAAACCCTGTTTACTCCTCGTACTTCTGACGGCGCTCCCCTCGCTTGCTTGGGCCACGCAAGACTTCGTTATTCCCGAGCCAGTCCCCCACTCCGACGTTCGCGATCAAGGAAAGTCAGGTTTCTGTTGGGCCTATTCCACGACTGCGATGCTAGAAGCGGAACTTCTCCGCGAGCGAGGGATTCGGGTGGACCTCTCCGAGGAGTATCTCGGGTTTTTCCATATCTACGACCAACTCCTCCGGATGGCCCCGCACTTCTTTCAGATGGAAAAGTCGGTCGCCGACGACGAAGCAAATTCTCGCCCCCTCCGCGATCTCCTCAACGGGGCCTTGGTCACTTTCTTTTTCCATCCTTCGGAAGGCGCGCCCGATTTAGAACTCGGCATGGACTTGATCGAGAAATACGGAATCGTGCCCGAAGCGGCTTTTCGCTATAAAGCTGAGAAAGGCGTACTTAAGAACCGCGTCGAAGGGCGAATCCGTCGTTTCATCAACCAAACCTTGCGCGACCCGCTCAAGAATAAGGAATTTCGAAAACAAAACACGGACGGATCTTATTCTTACGAGCCTCTTCCTAGCCCGCTCCTGCAAGCGCTTGCTCGAGTCTACACCGACGAAAGCCATTTACCGGATTCGGAAAACTCGGTGGCCGATACCCTCTTAAAGGCCTACCACTCGGGATTCAACTACGATGGTCTTGCTTACGATCCCAAGGCGTTCGCCCGCGACCACGCCAGATTTACGAGATCTGATTATAAACTTCTGGAAGTGACCCCCGAGAACGAGGCGGAACGAATCGCCCTCCTTCGCGAGACGCTTTCGAAAGGCCAGAGCGTTCAGCTCGGTTTCATGCTTTATCAAGGCTACTCGAGCGCGGCCCAAACGACTGGCATTCTCCAGAATTCCCTCTGTAACGAGAAAGCGTGCCCTCCCGCCGGCGGTCACGCCGTGCTGATTGTCAACGAAGCCCTTCGTGCTTCCACCGGCGACCTCGCGGGGTTCGTGATCCAAAATTCCTGGGGACCGGTCGGCTTAGACTCCCGCGGGAGAAAAGGCGAAGAAAAAGGATTTCAAATTCTTACCCTCGATTACGTTCGCCGGATCTACACTCTCAAGGAAACCGATCTTAAGAACCGCCACTGGAGTTTTCTCGTTAAGCAGTCCGCGGATTAAAAATTAGCGGCGCGCGGCACGGATCATGTTTCTTACAAGAAGGATGGAGGAATCACCGTGGATTTTTTGACGGTGGTGAGTTCTAGTCGAAGGACTACTTTTTAGTCCCCTTCGAAAGGAACTCTCATGACTTTACGGAATGCGATTTTATCGACGTTAGTTACGCCTCTCCTTTTCACCCTTTCGGCCCAGGCCGCCCCCTTTGTGGGCACCGGCGCGGCGTTGGAGGCACGTGACGGACTGATCCACGAATTCGTCGAAGGACGCTCCCACGATATCGCCTTTAGCGCTCTGGACCGGATCGTCGATATTGCGCTGGATGCGTTAGCGACGGAAGGGCGGGCGGACTTAGCAAATCGTTACCGCAAGGCGTGGGATCAAGAATCTGGAAACGCTTTCAACCGGCCGTTTTTCGACGTCGGCGACCACGAACCGCTCTCACGTGTGCTATCGGATCTTTTAGTCACCCTCAAAAAGGTCCTCGGTAAAGACTCGAAATACTTCGACTTGATCACGGACGTGGCCATTATGAACTCCACGGTCCCCGTTGTGCTCGCCCCGGCCGGTGACTGGCGCAATGGAAAAACAAAATTGGACCGCGCAGACTATGCCGAGCATTTTGTTCCTTTCTCCGGCGTCGTGGTCTATCACTCCTCGCTTGCCGCCTGCCGAAAGCTCGCCGCATCCCGCGGAATGGATCCCGTAGGAAAAAAACTTTGTCCTTCGCTTGCCGCTCGCCTCGAACGGGAGATGAGCAATCGCCTTGCGCCAAAACTCGCCGATTTTATTTTCAATAAAGCCAATGG
>CAZAKW010000041.1:0-13642 GCA_964485835.1 uncultured Bacteriovoracaceae bacterium | reverse complement strand
CCACGGCAGCGAAGCAGTCGATCAAAAGCATCCGCGATCTCCAACTTGCGGGTAAAGCGGTATTCCTTCGGCTGGACTTCAACGTCCCGATCGAAAATGGAAAAGTACTCGACGATTCCCGCATCGTCGAAGCGCTCCCCACGATTCGTTACGCGATCGAGAAAGGCGCCAAGGTCGTCATCGGTTCCCATCTCGGCCGTCCCGACGGAAAGAAGAACCCGAAGTACTCGCTAGAGCCGGTTGCGTCCCATCTCTCGGAACTACTGGGACAAGAAGTCACTCTCGCTGACGACTGCGTCGGCGAAGGCATCGAACTACTCGTGAAGTCCCAGAAATCAGGCTCGGTCCTACTCTTGGAGAATCTTCGTTTTCACGCGGGCGAGGAATCCAACGACCACGACTTCGTCGCCAAGCTCGCCGGGCTTTGTGAAATCTACGTGAATGATGCCTTCGGCACCGCCCACCGCAAGCATGCTTCGACTTACGGCCTAGCGGCGGTCGCGCCGAAAAAAGCCATGGGCTTTTTGATCGAAAAAGAGCTCAAATTTCTCGAACCCCTCGTAAAGAATCCAGCGAAACCATTCTACGCGATGCTGGGAGGTTCAAAGGTAACCGACAAGATCAAAACCATCGAGTCGCTGTTGCACTCCGTGCAAGGAATCTGTATCGGTGGAGCGATGGCCCACGCGTTTTGGGCGGTGGAAGGAACTCCGATTCCATCCGGTGCAAAACAACCTAAAGCCGAAGACGTCGACGCTGCTCGCTCGGTGCTTCGCGAAGCAAAACGTCGCGAAATCCGAATTCTCCTGCCCGTCGACACGAACCAGGGGTTTGATATCGGCCTTCGCACGGTTTCGGAATTTTCGAAATTCCTGGCGGACGCCAAGACGATCTTTTGGAACGGTCCGCTCGGTTGGTTTGAAAAACCGGAATACGCGGTGGGTACGTTTGAAGTCGCGAAAGCCGTGGCCGAGATCAACGCCGTCAAGATCGTGGGCGGCGGCGATACGGTGTCGGCCATCAAGCAATCCGGCGTTGCGGATCGGTTTGATCACCTTTCCACGGGGGGTGGCGCGGTTCTCGAATTCATCGAGAATGGAACGCTTCCCGGAATCGAAGTTCTCCGCCAGATGTACAAGCGTGAGACGTCCGAATCGCATGCGTTCACGCGCGCGACGATCAAGAAGGCGTGATGGACGGACGGCGCGGAACGATCATCGCAGGCAATTGGAAGATGAACCACACGCGCGCGACGACTCGGCAATTCGGCGAGGCGGTTCGCTTGGGCTGGAAATCGGTGCTTTCCGAAAAGACCCGCGCGGCGATTTCCAATCAAAAACTCGCACCGTTGATTTTCCCCCCGTTCCTCGCGATCGACGAAGCGAAATCCGCCTTAAACGGAACGCCCGTGGCAATCGGCGCCCAGAACGTCCATTTCGAGGAAAAAGGCGCCTTCACCGGCGAAATCTCCGGCCTGATGCTAAAAGAGATCGGTATCGATTGGACCTTAGTTGGCCATTCCGAGCGTCGACAGTATTTCGGGGAAACCGACGAAAGCGTTCGCAAAAGAACCGAAAGCCACCTTCGGCAAGGATTCCAGGTCGTCTTTTGTTACGGAGAAACCCGTTCGGAACGCGAGGACGGCCGAACCCAGTCGATCCTGGAACGCCAGCTTTCGAATGGGCTGCCTGCGGAATGGAACGAGCGCCTCGTATTGGCTTACGAACCCGTATGGGCGATTGGGACTGGGCTGACTGCCTCCCCTGAGCAAGCCGAAGAGGCCCACGCCTTTTCACGGGATCTTTTGATCGAGCGTTACGGGCGTGAAGCGGCGGCGAAAACGAAGATCCTTTACGGGGGCAGCGTCACTCCGGAGAACGGTGCGGGCCTACTCTCCCAACCCAATGTCGATGGCGGCCTGGTGGGCGGAGCCAGTCTGAAAGCTGAATCCTTTCTGCAGCTACTGGAAACCGCTGGCTCGCTTTTCTAGAAAAAACGCGCCGCAACACTCCCCACTCACCCACACTGTACTTGCGGCCCCCCCGCGATTTCGTTAAAACCGACGCTTATGATGACATTCCTGACCGTGGTCCACATCGTTACTGCAGCCTTGATCGTTCTCGTCGTCTTGATGCAGTCTGGAAAAGGCGCTGACATCAGCGCCTCTCTCGGCGGTTCGAGCAACACGGTTTTCGGAAGCTCCGGCGGGGCCAATTTTTTCACCCGTCTCACTTTCGCGCTCGCCGCGGTTTTTATGACCACTTCGCTGGGACTCACGATTCTCGGCAGCCGTGAAAAACGCTCGGTATTCGAAAGCGGGACGGCCACGACGATTCCTGCCCAGATCGAGGATAAAACTCCCGCACCTCCTCCTGGTACCACCGACGCTCAAGCTCCAGCCGCGCCCGCGACCAAACCTGAATAAAACGGACTTAGCGATTCGGTGCCGCTCGCGCTCGCTAAGCTCACACCGATGTCACCACAGCAGTTCTAGTTTCCGCACTGATAAAGACGCATTCGATAAGCCGCGCTCGTAGGCCCTACCAAAGTCTTTGGCCACGCGTAAAAATTGGCCCCGGCATATACTACTTAACCAATCTAAAAAAGGGGGGGATCTCCGGTCGGAACCGAAACGACCGCGTAGTAGTCGTATCCGGCCTGGGCTTGCAGATACCCCATCGTCAGATGGTGCATGCGAAATTGGACGACGGCTTCCCCGACGGCCACCGAGACCGGTTCGTTGAAATTCGACGTTACCTGGCAATTATTGGCAGGAGGACTGCCGCTTGGAGTTTGGCAGATGGCGACGAGAGCCGTGCCCGCCGTCGTCACGTTTAACCTTACGTCGACTCTGCGGATGGTGGCGCCCGGGGCCACATCGAGTTTCTGCGCGAGCTTTTTAACTTGATCGATCGAAACGTTCGGCGACGAAGCGGCGTCGTAAAGAGTGTCGCCCGCATAACCGCATGCATTGTCATCGCAATCCATGGACTTTTTCGCGCGCGCGAGTTCTCCCTCGGTCGTATCGGCCGTATTCCAGTCCGCAACGATTGAAACCGATTGGTCTTGAAAAACATCCCTCAAGACGGCGCGCCCCAGCTCGAAAACTGCGCCATCCCCGTCGGTTCCGGGTTCGTCATCGCGAATGCCCGTATCACACATATACTGCGAATTGACCCCAACGACCTGGACCAAGCGGATTCCCCCTGGAGGGACTTGCAGAGCCATCTCGGACGGGCCGTTGCCGGGAAGCAGGGGCGGAGAAACGATTCCTCGGTAAGAACAGTATCGCCCAGGGACCGATATCGTCCGGTTGAATTCGAGCATCGGGTCGCGATCGGGATTTCGCGAACTATCAGCGATTCCCGGGCCAGTGACGTTTACGGCGAAACATTTAAAGCCGCCGATCGAGACCGGGGGCATCGGCAAAATACCGTAGCCAGGGCCCATGGATCGTAAAAGCGAATAAGAGCGAGCCTCAGAATGGGTCAATTCCGAAAGATCAAGATGGAGCCGAGGCGCATCCCCGGAATCCGAAAGTGAACATCCCGTACCACTCAGAACCCAAAGCACGGCGCCGAATGCCCGGCCTAATTTTGTATTCCGCATAAAGGCGTCCTCTGGGTATCCAAACCTACATCCCGACGTTGATAAGGCCGACCACCGTCGACTGGCTCGCACCGGAAATATTACCGTGAGAATCCCGGACGAAAACATGGATGTAGACACTTCCTGCCATCGTCACGACTCCATGGGCATGCGTTCCTCCTTTAGGATACCAAACGCAGGAACCCGGAGTCAGTGGCGTGGCAGCGGCGGAATCCAACACGCAGAATTCACTAAAATACTCGGGCCCCGGAGCAAGCGTCACGTTGATTTGGCCTGCAGCACCCGGAACGGCGTTAATCTGTCCTGTGCTTAGAAGAGGCAATCGGCTTGGCGAATCGTATTCAAACGACGTCGAGGTCGCACTGCCCACATTCCCCGCCGCGTCTTTCGCAAATACAGTAACCATATTTACGCCCGTTTCGTACGAGTCGCTCATTGGAAGTGCAAAGGGATTCGGGATCGACCCCGCTTGCCAGGAGCAGGCTCCCGCATTGGCGGAATTGACTAAGACGCAGTAATGCGAGATCGATTCGCTCACGGTGATACCGCTCACGGAAAAAGAAGGATTCGTGATGAGTGTCGGGAACGGACTCATCGTCAAAACCGGTGCGACCGTATCGATCGGCGCCGCGGGCTCGGTCGAATCGCATGAAACAGTGTATTCGTTTTGCTGGGCAAGCGTAAGCGCACCCCAATCCACCAGCGCGAGATCGACGGAACGATCGCCGACCAGATCGCGGACTTCTGCCCGTCCCAGTTCGTAATAATTTTCGTCGTTATCGAGCGCGGGCGGGTCGATTAGCCCGCGCAGGCAACTTTCTTGGCTTTTCACTCCCACGAGCTGCACCATCCGCACGGGGCCCGGCGGGATCTTTAAGGAGATCTCTCCGCGAAGATCCAAAAGGTTCGAAAGAAAGATCGGCGCCGATACGATCCCTCGGTAGGCGCAGGCCGAGCCGGATAAAGTTTTTGCAAAGTCACCGGCAGGATTTTTATCGAGTCGGTAAGGGTCGCTATCCTCGATTCCCGGTCCCGTCACGTTCATCGCAATGCAGGCGAAGTCCGCGTATGCTGCATTCGTAAGTGAAGCGACTCCTGCCGCTCGCGCCAGGGCCGAAAGATCCACGTAAATCGACGAGTCCCCTGACTGGGGCTCCAGCGAACAGCTCGAAATCATGAGCATCGCCAGTGGCGAAGCGATGGAAGCATACGAAAATGCACGGCTCATAATTGTTAATTCCTGTTAATAATTATAAACCGCATAGCCCGTCGCATCAAGTCTTAGTTTTTTTTAATTATCTAATAAAATCAAATACTTAAAGACATGCACCCTTTAGCTACTTCTAGCCTGCTTGGGAATAGCCTCTCAGGCCCATTGCAATTTCGGCAAAGTAACGCTACGAGTCACGAAACCCTGCCTCGGAGGCGCCATGCAAAAATCATTACTCGCCCTGACCCTTTTCCTCTTTCCCCTCACATCGTTTGCCGAAAGCTACAAATGCGAATTTGTCGATCAAAACGACCTCGGAGCCAGCGGGTTCGTCGAAGCAAAAAAGCAGCCTAACGGCCAATTCTCAATCCAACTTGTGATCACCGTCGATGGCGAGACGGACGAAGCAACCGTTGATAACGACGTCATCGCAGAAGAAGGCCATTCGCAATTCGAGATCGAAATGTTTTACGCCTACTACATGGCTGCCCATAACGGAGAGGGCCCAGTCGCCATGAACGAGATCCAAAGCGTAAAAGGGATGCGTTACGAAGAGAAAGACTTTGAACTTTCGTTCCTCATCTTTCGGGATGCGTCCGAGAACGTTCTCGATCAGACCTTTCTGATCAACGGGAGCCCGCTCGCCTGTAAACGGTAACTTTCCTCCAAACTTAAACAAAAAAGGCGCCGCGAAATTTTCGCGGCGCCTTTTTTGTTTTTAAAAAGTCCGGAATGTTACTTCGCGTCTTTTTGTTTCTTTTCCTGATACTTCTTCACCATCTCGTCCTGAACGTTCCGAGGAACGGCCGAGTATTTCATGAATTCCATCGTGAACTCGCCCTTTCCTTGCGTCGCCGAACGAAGATCGGTCGAGTAACCGAACATTTCGGTGAGAGGAACTTCGGCTTCGATGATCGCGTAGCCTTCGTTCGTACCCGAGTTCAGAATCATCCCACGACGTTGGTTAATTTGGCCCATGACCGAACCCTGGAATTCTTCCGGAGCCTGGGTCTCGAGCTTCATCATCGGCTCGAGCACGACCGGACCGGCGCCTTCGTAAGCTTCGCGGAAGCCCATGATCGAGGCCGTGCGGAAGGACAATTCGTCGGAGTCGACATCGTGGTAAGCACCGTCGTTGATCGTCACGCGGACGCCGACGATTGGGAATCCGATCAAGCGGCCTTCTTTGACGGCCTCTTGGAATCCTTTGTCACAAGCCGGGATAAAGTTCCGCGGAATCACACCGCCAGTAATATCGTCCACGAACTCGTAACCCACGGCGGCGTCCGCCGGTAGTGGTTCGATAAATCCGGCCACGCGGCCGAACTGTCCTTTACCACCCGACTGTTTCTTGTGGGTGTAATTGAACTTCGCTTGTTTGGTGATGGTTTCCCGGAAAGCGACTTGGGGTTTACCCACGATCACTTCGCAGTTGTACTCGCGTTTGATCCGCTCGCAGTAAATCTCGAGGTGGAGCTCGCCCATCCCGGAAATGATCGTCTGCGCACTTTCCTCGTCCCGGTGAACGCGGAAAGTCGGATCTTCCTTCGTGAACTTGTTCAGCGCCTTCGAGAAGTTCGTCTGGCTCGCCTTGTCCTTCGGCTGGATCGCAAGCGAGATCACGGCGTTCGGAACGAACATCGAGGTCATCGTCAACTTCGCCTTACCGTCGCCGAACGTATCGCCCGACGCGCAGTCCACACCGAAGAACGCGACGATGTCGCCCGCTTTCGCCACTTCGATGTCGTTCATCTGCGAGGAGTGCATTTGAACGATCCGAGGCACTTTGACTTTCTTATCGTTGACGTTGTTGTAGATCGTATCGCCCTTACGCACGGTTCCTTGATAGATCCGCATGTACGTCAGCTGTCCATAACGGCCGTCGTCGAGTTTGAATGCGAGGGCAACCAACGTTTTATTGGGGTCGCTCTCAAGCACCACTTTTTCTTCGTTATTGTTCTGGTCCAACGCGAAGTTATCGCGCTGGGTTGGATCCGGGAGGTAATACGTCACGGCGTCGAGAAGAACTTGAACGCCTTTGTTTTTATAAGCCGATCCCATCATCACCGGGGTGAATTCCAAGGATAGCGTCGCTTTACGAATCGCTTCGCGAAGTTCTGGAACCGAAACGTCTTCGCCTTCGAGATATTTCATCCCGACGGTTTCGTCGAACTCGCCCACTGCGGCGATCAGGTTCTCACGGAACTTTTTGCATTCGTCGAGGATGTCGGCAGGGATCTCTTCTTCCCGGACTTTTTCGCCGTTTTCACCGTCGAAGTAGAATGCGCGCATTTGCACGAGATCGACCACGCCTTCGAAGCGGTCTTCCGCGCCGATCGGGTAAGTGATGAAATGGGCGTTGTGAGAAAGCTTTTCGTTTAACATCTGGCGGCCACGGAACGGATTCGCTCCCGCGCGGTCCATTTTATTGATGAAACAGATGCGTGGCACTTTATAGCGCTTCATCTGGCGATCGACCGTAATCGACTGCGACTGAACGCCGGCGACCGAGCAAAGAACGAGTACGGCGCCATCGAGAACGCGAAGCGAGCGCTCCACTTCGACGGTGAAGTCCACGTGTCCCGGGGTGTCGATCAAGTTGATGTTGAAGTTCTTCCACTCGCAATAGGTCGCGGCCGACTGGATCGTGATCCCTTTTTCACGCTCAAGGTCCATCGAGTCCATAACGGCGCCGACGCCGTCTTTGCCCTTCACTTCGTGGATCGCGTGAATCTTATTGGTATAGAACAGGATTCGCTCGGAAAGAGTCGTCTTTCCGGAATCGATGTGGGCGGAAATCCCGATATTACGAATTTTATCCATTCCGAGAGTAGCCATGCGCGTGGGGTCCTTAAGTTAGAATGTTTTGATACGCGTAGATATCGTTCTTTGACGTGCGGAATCAAGCAGGAATTACTAACGCCGCAGCGCGTCTTTGTCCGCATTAAATCCAGGAAAATTTTCAGTCAAGATTGCTCGCCTGTAGCGGGCCGAGTACCCTGGGAAAACGCATGACAAAAAAGCATCTTTTCTGGATCGACCTCGAGATGACAGGTCTAGACGACGTCAAAGACCATATCCTCGAAGTGGCCGTGATGATTACGGATATCGAGCTCAACCCTGTGGCTGAATACAATCAGGTGGTTTTTCAATCCCAGACCGTGCTCGAGAATATGAATGATTGGTGCAAGGACCATCATGGCAAATCGGGCCTCACGGCCGCCGTGCCCGGGGGAAAAGCCGTGGCCGAAGTCGAAAAGGATCTGCTCGAGTTCTCGAAAAAATTTTTTCGGCCGGACGAGCGTATCGTCTTGGTCGGCAATTCGGTGGGGAACGACCGCCGATTTATTGACCGCTACATGCCGACATTCGCTGCGAAACTCCACTACCGGGTCGTCGACATTAGTTCCTTCAAAGAAATCTTCCGTGAGCGCTACGGGATCAAATTCGAAAAAAAGAATTCTCACCGCGCGCTCGGCGACATCCAGGAATCAATCGCAGAGCTACGCCACTACCTTACCTTCGTTCAGATCCCCGAGAAGGCCGTGAAAGCCGCGGAGGCGAAGTGACTTCCGCCGGTAGCACCTAAAAAAAACGACCCAGTTTTGAGAAAATCTATCTCGATCTTGCGCGCGTTCTGGCGACGCGGTCGACCTGCAAGCGTCTTGCGGTCGGCACCGTCATCACCTCCACCGACTACCGGAAGGTACTCGCCGTGGGTTATAACGGCAATGCTTCCGGGCTCCCGAATACCTGCGACCGCGACGAGCCGGGAAATTGCGGCTGTCTGCATAGCGAGGAAAACGCGGTGATCAATTGCGATGCTCCCCGGTCCGTCGAAAAGGTTGCTTTCGTCACTCACCTCCCCTGCGTCGGGTGCGCGAAACGTTTGATCAATCTCGGGAACGTCCGAAAGGTTTTTTATGGCGAAGACTATCGTCTTCGCGACTCGGTTGAGCTCTTGCGCTCAGTCGGAATCGAAGTCGAACAACTGAAAGAGTAAGTTGTTGTCGCCGCCGGCGGTCGAACTTTCACCCTCCCGCCCACGAAAGGGAATTCATGACCTTCTTCCGTTCTCGACCCCTCTTGACCGCCATGATCCCGATTGCCCATTGGATCGCCGGTTGCAGTTCGACTCCCGTTACGGAGCCTTCCGATGGACAACCGGGAAAAAGCACTTCGCTCCACCGCGACACCGCGATGTACCGCTCCCGACAAGTCCAGAAAATCCAGTACCGAGTCTGGCTTCAAGTCGACGAAACTTCCGAAGAATTTCGGGGCCGAACCCGAATCGCATTCGAAGTCCGCGAGCACGCGTTCCGGAATACAAAAACCCTGCAAATCGATTTTACCAGCGGAAACATCACAAGCCTCGTCTTGAATGGGCGCAGCTGGGAGGCCGCCGAAATCGCCAAGGCTTACGACGGGGCGCGAATTAAAATCGGCAAGTCGGATCTGGCGATCGGCCCGAACCAAATCGAGATTGCCTACACCCATCCTTATTCGAAAAGCGGAAACGGATTCCATCGCTTCAAAGATCCCGAAGACGGAGCCGTGTATTTGCGCACGGATCTCGAACCTTACTACGCGAACCTCGTGATTCCGTCGTTCGATCAACCCGATCTTAAGGCCTCGTTCGAACTCGTCGTGGAGGCTCCTCCCGCGTGGACGATCGTCGGCAATATGCCGCTTCGGGAAAAAACAAAAGTCGACGGCAGGCTTTCATGGTCGTTTCCGCCGACCCCGCCGATGAGCACGTATCTGTTCGCGGTGATGGCGGGACCGTGGAAGGCATGGAAAAGCAGTTACAAGGGACTCCCCCTCGGCCTTTACGCGCGTCAGACGGTTGCGAAATACGTCGATGCGAACGAATGGTTCCGTATCACGAGCACCGGACTTGATTTCTTTTCGGATTACTTCGGCACCCAGTATCCCTATCCGAAGTACGACCAATTACTCGTCCCCGACCACAACGCCGGCGCGATGGAAAACATCGGCGCGGTCACCTTCAACGAAGGGTTTATTTTCCGAGGCCCCGCCACCGTTGAAAAGAAACGTGACCGCGCGGACACCATCCTGCACGAGATGGCCCATATGTGGTTCGGCAACCTCGTCACGATGCGGTGGTGGAACGGGCTTTGGTTGAACGAAAGTTTCGCGACCTACTTGGCTTCGGTCGCGTTGGAGCGAACGAAGCTTTTCCCGGGGGCGCCACAATCTTTCTTCTCGGGGATGAAACGCTGGGCCTATAGCGAAGACCAGCTCCCCACCACCCATCCGGTGGAAGTCTCCGTGATCGATACGAACCAGGCGATGGCGAATTTCGACGGAATCACCTACGGCAAAGGCGCCGCCGCGCTCAAGCAATTCCATTACGGGATCGGCGACGAAGATTTTCAGGAGGGGCTTGCTCGCTATTTCGCGCGTTTCGCGAATCATAATACCGCGCTTGCGGACTTCATCAATGTGATGGCGACGACTTCCGGAAAGGATTTGGCGCCGTGGGTCCGCTCCTGGTTGCATACCCGCGGATATAACCGCATCGGGGCCGAATTCACCTGCGGATCGGATGGGAAAATCGCGACCTTCGATCTCGTGCAAACAACCGAAGGCAAAGGGAATCCGCTGCGGCCCCATCGACTCCAAGTCGGACTTTATTATCGCGATTCGAACGGACGCCTCGCCAAAAAAGAAGACGGCGTCGCCGTCACCGCGGAAGGGCCACGAACGGCGGTCGCGGATGTGATCGGAAAGGCTTGCCCGGATCTCGTATTCCCGAACGACGACGATTACGGTTATTTTTTAACCGAGCTTGATCCGAAATCGCTCTCGACCGCAAAAAGCTCGCTGGCGCGAATTTCCGACCCTTTCACCCGCCACCTGCTTGCGTTCACCCTTTGGGAGATGGTCAAGACGGGGAAATGGACGGCAGCCGAATTCGGCGCCGCCGCCACGGAGTGGCTCGCCGTGGAAACAAATCAGATGCTGATCGAGGACGTTTCGGAGATGATCGCCCATCCCCGACACACGCGCATCACCGCGGCTCGATTGCTCGAAGGAGAAGCGCGAACGAAGCTGAACGCCGATCTACACGCACTGGCCCGTAAAAAGACGGTTGCCGCGCGTTCCGGGTCGGATCTCCAGCGAATTTGGTTTGGAGCCGCGCTTCGCACCCTCGCGCCGACGGACGCCCCTTGGGCCCTTTCCGTTTACCAAGGAAAAACGAAGATTCGCGGATTGAAAATCGATCCGGATCTGCGTTGGGATATTCTCGTTTCGATCGCCAGAGTCGCGTCGATCGAGCGCAAGGTGTTGGAAGACGCCGCGAAAGAAGACCCTTCCAGCGAAGGGGGGACTCGTCTGCTTGCGGTTGTGGCAGCGCTTGAAAACCCTCTCAGTGCCGCACCCACGACGCCGCAAGGAACTCCACTCTCCGATCCGATCTTAGATCTTACACCGGCTCGGCTGGAATCGCTCTTTACGCTTGAGACGACCGACGAAAAAATCCCGGTAGCGAAGCTGCGCAAAGCGATGGGCAATTACTTGAGCCTCTCACGCCCCGAACGGATTCAAGCCTGGACGCCGAAATATTTCGCGGCGTTGAGCGAGGTCGCGGCGAAGTCCGACGATTCGTATTTTCGGCAGTTCGCCCAAGCGCTCTACCCGGGTCAATGTTCGGACGCGATCGCCGACCAGACCACGAAGTGGCTTCGGTCGAATTCGAATGCGCCGCGAACACTACGGATCGCGCTGCGGAAGATGGCCTTCGCCGAAAAATGGTGCGCGGCACTCCGCGCGGGTCGTCCCTTTCCGCTTTGGCAGGATGAGGAGAAGGACTGATGGGTGTTGGTGGCGGCGTTTAGTCGATCACCGTGGCAATCGACCCGAACGCTTCTTTAACGTGCTCTAATGTCACGACTTGTTCCGAACCGAGTTCGCCGTCGGCCGAGCAGATTAAGTAGTCAGCCGAGCTCGAACGGGAACCTTGCGACGCCGTGAATTTAAAATAAATCATCGTTGCCGAACTTCCGATCGCGGCGGGAGTCACCGAATAGGTCACACCGCTTTCAAAGGCCGCATCGCTGGACCCTCCGCGATTCTGAAGGACGATCGCGCAACGCGGTTTTGTCGCATCTAACCCGAGAAACCCATTCGCTTCACCGCGAATGCGATGGAATACGGAGTTCGGACGGATTCTCTTTTGCGCGCCAGCCTGGATGTGGGTGGAACCCAGTTCCACTTTTTCGTTGAAGCGAATGGAGGTCACTTTTCCAAATTCACTTGCTTGAGCAAGCGACGACAGCGCGACCAATGAAAACAAGCCGACTATTCCGAATTTTTTCACGTGAACCTCGCGTGGGACTGGAATTTGAAAAACGAGCCTCCTTATATCACTTAAAATGACGCGTCGCACCATTATTTTTTAGAACTGGTTTTCCATTAATAATTTCAATCACTTAATGAAAATAATCCAGACACCTAGGCCGCCCTCTTTCATGCGTGCCGACGCTAGCGAATCTCGATCTCCACCGGGCAGTGGTCCGAACCTAAAACTGCGGGGTGGATCCGTATGCCGACGACCCGCTCAAGTAGACCTTGGTTCACGCAGTGGTAATCGAGCCGCCATCCGATGTTTTTCTGCCTTACGCCAGGACGGTAACTCCACCAGGTATAGTGGCCGGGACCCTTCTCAAAATGGCGAAACGCATCGACAAAACCCGACGCTAAAAATTTCGTCATCCATGCCCGTTCCTCAGGCAAAAATCCGGCATTCTTCGTGTTGCTCTTCGGATTCTTCAAATCGATCTCTTCGTGCGCGATATTGTAATCCCCACAAAGCACGACGTCGCGGCCTTCGGAAACGTAGCGCTGGCAAAGCTTAAGCATGGCATCGCAAAATTCGAGCTTGTACCCTAATCGCGTGTGCTCACGTTGGGAGTTCGGAAAATAGGCGTTGATCACGGCCAAATTTCCGTCCGCTCGGTCAAACTCGGCGATCAATACCCGTCCCTCCCGATCAATCTCGGGAATTCCCATCCCGGTCACGATCCGACTCGGTTCCGTTTTCGAATAGATCGCCGTTCCGCTGTAGCCGGGTTTTTCGGCCGAGTGCCAGTAAGAGTAGTACTGGTTCGGGCGGATTAAAAACGCATCCAACTGGTCGGGATTCGCTTTTGTCTCCTGCAGGCAAACGACGTCCGCTCCGCATTCGGAGAACCATTTTTCGAACCCTTTGCCCGCACACGCGCGGATCCCATTCACGTTCCAAGTTTGGATTTTCATCGCCTGTTTTTCTCCTCGATCCACTTTGAAAAATATTTCGTTCGACCCGAAAAATCCGCGCCCAAAATTCGGCCGATCAGATTTCCACGGCGGTGGGCTTGCAGGCGCAGAGGATCCGCCGACAGCGCATCGATCCGTGCGAGAAAGCGTGCCCGTTGGTCGGCCCTACCGTAGAGCGTCTCCAGCGCGTCGCCGCCGAGCCGGGCGATTTCGCCTGCACTTTCCGGGTCCAAATAAATTCCGACCGCTGCGTCCACGTACTGTGCCTCGCTTCGCGCGATTAGTCCGGCGAACGTTCCTATGCCCGGGGGCGCCCCATCGGCGGTTGCCGCGACCATTCCTTCCGCGCCGATCGGGGTTGTCACCACCGGGAGTCCCGCACTCCACGCGTCGGCGATTTTTCCTTTGATGCCGGCGCCGAATCGCAACGGCGCTAGCAGCACGCCGTAATGTCTAAGCGTTGCGACTGCGTCGGCGGCGGGGCCCAAAACTCGGAAACGGTCCTTTGCCGAATCTAATGCCATAATTTCTCGTGGCGCA